>DATCKO010000048.1:0-4010 GCA_036562215.1 Haloplasmataceae bacterium
CTCATTTACATGAGGACCATATCGGTGGGTTAGATGATGTGATAAATAATTTTAATATTATTTCTTTATACTTACCAAATGATACATCAACAACAAAAACTTATGAAGATGTCTTAATGGCGATTTATGAAAAAGATTTAACGATAAAACATTCGAAAAAGGGTATAGTTATATTTAATGATACAATTAATGGAAAATTATTAAAAGCGGAAATGTTATCTCCTATTCAGAATTCATACAGTAATGCTAATGATTATTCTCCAGTGATTAAATTAACTTATGATGAAGCGACATTTCTTTTTACTGGTGATGCTGAGAAATTAGTGGAAGATGAATTGCTAGATGATGATGTAGATTTAAGAGCTGATGTATTAAAAGTTGGTCACCATGGTTCTAGTAGTTCATCAAGTGCTGCTTTTGTTCAAGCTGTGAGCCCCAAGATTAGTATTATTTCTGTTGGTAAAGATAATAAATATGGACATCCAAGTGATGCTGTAATCAAACGCTTGATAAGTAATGGTTCTTTAGTTTATCGCACTGATAAAGATGGTACTATAGTAGTTAAGAGTAATGGTAATATCTATGATGTATTAACAAATGATAATACGCTTACTTATCATAATAATTATGGAGAAACATTAGTCGTTAATGATGAAAAACGAAAATATTTGGGGTGGATTTATGTCGGATAAATTGTTTATTGTGGATCGCTTTGAAGGTGACTATGTAGTGATTGAGTATGGTAGAAAAACTTTTACTTTACCTAAAGAGATTCTGCCTCAGGGAATCAATGAGAAAGATGTCATCGATATTACTATAAAGGTAAATAGTTTAGAAACAGAAAAACGCCAAAAACTGATTATGAATATACTTAAAAAAATTAGAACTGATGATTAATCAGTTCTTTTTATTTCTTGGGGAATATAAAAATGTTTGGAGATAAAATCGACACTTTCTTTACGATCATTCTTAAACCACTGTATTAACAAAGAAGTTAATCCCCCAGTCGCAAAATGAGCTACATATTGTGCTGAAACATCACTCTCTAATCCCATGTCAATCATTGAAAACATATCTAGTAATAATTTAGACCAAGTATTGTATAGTAATTGGGTTTTATTAAGAAAGATAATTAACTCAATGATACCAGGATTTTGATTCCAATATTCAAAGAAAAATTTGATTTTTTGGTTTAAATCTTTATAGTAAATAGTTAAATCAAAAGCTCTATTTAATTGCTCAATTAAATCTAGTGTTTGTTGTTTTAATTTGGTAAGAATAATATCATCTTTCGTATAAAAATGACGATAAAAAGTTGTTCTTCCTACACCAGATTTTTTTATGATCATACTTATCGAAATATCTTGATACTTATGTTTACTTAAAAGATTTTTTAGTGCTTCATAGACAAATTCTTTCGTATTTTGAATTCGTAAGTCCTTTTTTTTATGGAACAAATGAATCACCTCTGTTTCAAAAATCGTTTAAGTGGTTGTATATCTTATTATCATAATTATACTATAAATTGAAGTAAATATGTAGTGTAAGGAGGGATTACTATTAAAAAAATATCGACATATATAGTCAAATACGCTATACTAATCACCATTGCCATAGCATTAATCTTAATCTTTAGTATCTATTTATTAACAAAAGTAGATATTAATAAAAATAATGCTGATTACTTACCAGATGATTCTAGTACTAAACAAGGTTTACTAATACTTGAAGATGAATTTCCAAATGTTTCATTATATAATACTGCCAAGGTTCTTATAAAAGATAAACCAATTTTAGAAATTATTAACATTAAAAATAGAATAAAACAGATTAATGGAGTAAAGCAAGTATTGTGGCTTGATGATTTTGTTAATATTGCTGAACTTGATCCTAATACCCCACTTCCAGAAAATAATGATTATTATAAAGATGGGAATGCTTTATTAGATATCATTTTTGAAGAGGATACAACTTCTGAAAAAACGCAAAAAACCATAAATGAAATAAACAAATTACTTGAGAATAATGGTGGCGTAGGTTTAAATTATCGCAGTGTTTATGAAATTGGTTATACAGCTGTTATTATTGCCATGATTATTATTGTCGTTATCATTATCCTTTTTACAGATTCGTATATTTCAGCATTATGTATGTTTACTACCATCGGGGTAGCAATCTTTATAAACATGGGGACCAATATTATTCTAGGATCAATTTCAGAAATTACTCTAATGGCTGCAGCAGTAATTCAATTAGCAGTGTCCATCGATTATTCATTAATCTTCTTTAAAAACATAAAAATAGCTAGAGATAAAAATGAATCGATTGACAGAGCTATTATAGAAGCAAGTATTAAATCATTTAAGACTATTTTAGCTAGTGCTTTAACGACCATTGCTGGTTTTCTTGCTTTAGGTTTAATGAATTATAAAATTGGTTCAGAATTAGGTATAGTTCTTGCCAAAGGCGTAATATTTAGTTTATTAACAGTAACATTTTTATTACCAGCTTTAGTCAAATTAACGATTAAACTGATTGATAAGACTAAACATCGAGCTTTATTACCATCGATTAATGGTTTAAGTAAATTGATTAGTGGCAAGTTATCGATAATTACCCTAATTCTTGTGATTGGTTTTGCTGTATTTGGTTTTTATGGTCAATTAAATAATGAATATCTTTATTCTGATAATAGTGTTGAGTATACCGATTTAGAGGAAGAAATAGTTACCAATTTTGGTGAATTCAATCAATTAGTTTTGCTTGTTCCAATTAGTGAACAAGATAAGGAATTAGCATTTGTTAACGAAGCTTATCAACTTCAAGGTATTCGCCAAATAAGAAGTCTAAGAAGTTTATTTCCTAATGTCCCATTTGAATATATACCAGAAGAAACTAGAGCTCAGTTTTTAAGTGATAAGCATTTTCTTATAAATATAACAATGAATGCTCAGAAAGAATCAGAAGTTACTTTTGAATTAATAGAAAAAATTAATGACTTAAGCGATAAACATTTTTCCAAAGCATATTTAGTAGGAGAATCAGCTGTGATATATGATACTAAGAATACTGTAGAAGATGATTACTTACTTGTAATAATAATATCTACTATCTCTATTGCTCTCATCATTTTACTGACCTTTAAGTCTTTAACTATACCGATATTGTTAATGTTAGTAATTCAAACTGCAATTTGGTTAAACATGGCCATTCCATATTTTCAAGGAATAAAGATTTCCTTTCTTGGTTATATTTTGATTAGTTCTATACAATTAGGAGCAACTATTGATTATGCGATTATCATGACAGACCATTATGAAGAAGCAAGAAAAAGTTTTGGACCACTTGAAGCATCTAAAAAAGCTTTTCAAGTTTCTTCACAATCAATTATTATTTCTATGTTAGTTCTTATTATTGCTGGTTTCTCATTATCAATGATGATGGATATGGACCTTATTAAAGAATTAGGTGTTCTTATTGGTAGAGGTACTTTCTTTAGTGGGTTATTATCGCTTATCTTCCTACCACCATTGCTTATATTATTTGATAAAATAGTTACCCATACCACACTAAAACGTAAGACCTATATAAAAAAATAAGTTTATAAAATTCATAAAGATGGTTTCACTATTCTAGAAACCATCTTTTTTTACATTCATCTTAAGAAATATTGGGAAATATGATATAATTGAATTTAGTGTGTAGAAAAGAAGGGTTGTATATGCATTTAGAAAAGTATATCGCAGATAAGAAGTTTTATAAGCAGTTATTTATTATTATTACACCCATAATATTACAATTCTTTATCCAAAACTTTATCAATCTTTTGGATAATGTGATGGTTGGTCAATTAGGTGATGAAGAGGTAGCTGCTGTAGGTGTTGCTAATCAATATTATAAATTATTTTATCCTACGATTGTTTCTATTTGTACAGGGGCTTCAATTTATACATCACAGTTTTTTGGCTCTAATAAAATTAAAGAATTACAAAATATGTTTGGTATAAAAC
>DATCKO010000050.1:0-7515 GCA_036562215.1 Haloplasmataceae bacterium
TTTTAAGTTTAAAACATGGTAAAATTAATTATTATAAATAGAAAGGCTGATTTATATGGCTTTTGATGGTTTATTTACGCACTATATACTTGAAGAAACAAAAAAAGATATCCTAAATGGAAAAATTAATAAGATTTATCAAATTTCAAATTACGAACTAATCTTTATGATTAGATCGCATAAAAAAAATAATCAACTACTCATTTCTATACATCCCAATTATGCTCGATTTCACTTAAGTGAAGAAAACTATCCTACACCCCAAGAACCCCCGATGTTTTGTATGTTACTTCGTAAACATCTTGAAGGCGGTATTATAACAGATATAAACCAAAAAGGATTGGACCGAATAATTGAGTTTACTATAGAGAGTTTTAATGAAATGGGCGATAAAGAAAAGAAATTATTAATAGTGGAAATAATGGGTAAACATTCTAATATAATACTTGTTAATGAAAATAGACGCATTTTAGATGCGATTAAGCGCATCTCTCCTTTCTTAAATAGTTTCCGTACACTTCAACCAGGTGCTTATTACCAATATCCACCTGCTGATGATAAAGTCAATTTTTTAGAAGCAGATAAATATGATTTTAGTCATTTTAGTTATGATAAAGATTTAGCGAAACAATTGGTTAATTATTTTGAAGGTTTAAGTCCTATAAGTGCTAAAGAGTTAATATATGAAACTATATTAAATGAAGAAGGATTATATAACTCTTATCTTAAATTCAAAAATAACCTAAATAATATTAAACCTACCATCACCATAACTGAAAAAAAAGAAGCTTTTTATCTATTTCCTTTACAACACCTAAAAGGAGAAAATAAATATTTTGATAGTCTTGGAGAAATGTTAGATCGTTTTTATTTTAATAAAGAAAACAAAGAACGCGTCAAACAACAAACAGCGGACTTAGAACAATTTATAAAAAAAGAATATGAAAAAAATCTTAATAAGTTGAATCATCTAGAAACAGATTTATTAATGGCAAAAGATGCTTTAAAATACCAAAAATATGGTGAATTAATAATTGCAAGTTTATATCAATTACAAAAAGGATTTTCCCAATTTACTACTTATGATTATGATACTGAAGAAGAAATAACAATTGAATTAGATCCACATAAAACCCCTATTGAAAATGCCCAAAAATATTTTACTAAATATCAAAAAGCCAAAAAAGCCATAACACATTTAAATGAACAGATTAAACTAACGAAAGATGAAATTGAATATTTTGCCTTATTACTTGACCAAATTGAAAATGCTACGATTAATGATGCTTTAGAAATCCGTCAAGAATTAGAAGAAGGTAAATATTTAAAACCACATATTACCAAGCAAAAAGCTAAGCAAAAACCGCAATATGAAACTTATTATATTGAAGGAGCAACTATTTATGTCGGTAAAAATAATCTTCAAAATGAATATATAACCCATAAACTGGCTAGTAAAAATGATTACTTCATGCATGTTAAAGATATGCCTGGAGCACATGTTATCATTAAAGTAGACAAAGAACTAACAGAAAATATTATAAGAACTGCTGCTAATCTTGCTGCTTACTATTCAAAAGGAAAGTACTCATCAAGTGTTCCCGTCGATTATACACTTGTAAAATATGTAAAAAAAATACCAAAGAGTTTTGCTGGTTTTGTAACTTACAGTAATCAAAAAACGATTTATATTGACCCTAATGAAGATTTAATCCATTCCTTAGTAAAAAAATAATAAGCAATTGCTTATTATTTTTTTATTTCCAAAATATAAAATTTTTGACAATTAAATTTATGTAAACTAACTTTTAATTTCGACAATAGTCACCATAATAATTAATGCATGAAACAATCGGAGGGAGAAAAATGCTTAGCAAGGATATACTCAAAGGTGTCGAAATTATCTTTAAGAGTTCTAATTATCATGATGATATAGAAATTGATTATTTATCAGAAAATACCAATGATATAAAACCTAATACATGTCTTATCTGTATTAAAGGGACTAAACATGATGCTCATGAACTACTATCGACATTAAAAACAAATCCAGTATTAATTATAGCGAGTAAACAAATCATTACTGACATTCCTTATATCATTGTTGCTGATACATTACAATATTTACCGCTTATTTGTCGTAACTTTTTTTCTGACCCATCAAAAAAACTATCTTTAATTGGTGTTACTGGTACTGATGGAAAAACTACTACTGCTTTAATCATAAAGCAATTACTAGATGAAAAATGTGCTTATATTGGTACTAATGGTTATATGATTCATAAGCAACATCATAAAACATCTTTAACAACTCCAAAACCGATTATGTTAAATAGTTATTTAGATGAAGCTGTTAAAAATAACATTGATTATGTTTCTTTAGAAGTATCAAGTCAAGGAATCGAATATCATCGACTTGATTATTTACAATTTAAAGCTGCTATTTTTACTAATATCTCTCATGAACATCTTGATTATCATAAGACAATTGAAAATTATTTTTATGCTAAACTTAAACTTTTTAAAATGCTCGATAAAAATAGTCTAGCGATTGTTAATTTAGATTGTAAACCTTATGCAGAAGAAATCATCAAAAATACTAAAGCTAAGGTTATAACATATGGTAAAGATATTCATAGTGATTTTCAAATCACCAATATTAAACTTTCGCTACAACATACAACCTTTGATTTAATTACTTCTAAGGAAATATATCCAAATATATCGCTAAATTTGTTTGGTGAATATAATGTTTATAATGCGACAGCTGCTTTAGCAGTCTTAAATGCCTTAGGTTATAATCTTCAGGAAATAATTCCCAAACTACAATATTTAAATGAAATTGAGGGACGAATGCATTTTGTTAACTGTGGTCAACCTTTTGATGTTATTGTCGATTTTGCCCATACCCCTAATGCTTTAGAAAACTTATTATCTAATATTAGAAAAGTATTTACCAATAATATTATTATTGTTTTTGGGGCCGCTGGTGAACGTGATAAAACGAAGCGACCACTTATGGGAGAAGTAGCTGATAAATATGCAAATACAATTATTCTTACAAGTGAAGATCCGAAAAGTGAAGCGACTTTAGATATCATAAATGATATTGCGAAAGGAATTAATAATATTTTTAAAGTAATCATTATTCCCAATCGTAAAAAAGCCATTATCAAAGCTATTGACTTAGCCCAAAAAGATGATGTAGTCATTATAACTGGTAAAGGCAATGAAGAATATGAAATCTTCAATGGTTACATTGTTCAACATAATGATATAACCACTGTAGAAGATCATTTACAAAATAATTATTCTTCTTTATTACTTACAAACTTCAGTGAAGTCTAAATCTACAAAAGGGATATCTTCATTAATTCTTTGTTGATAAATATCTAGGAAAAATTCCCCAAACTTACTTGTTTTTACATCTAAATCACGATTTATCACAAGATATAAAATATATTCTCTTAGTTTAAGAAAATAGGGTAATTGTTTTAACCAATATGGTGCTAAATAATTTTCTTTTTTATATCCATTCATGAATGGTTTTAAGAAACTAATTGCCCTCTTTTTTCTTTCTTCTTCATTTTTAATAAACATAATATGATAGAACAAAGCAATGGCAATATCACTAATAAAATGGGTATAAATACAATCATCAAAATCAAATATAGTCAAGTCATGGTTTTCAACGAAGAAATTTCCGATATGAACATCATTATGAATTAAGCCAAAACTATCTTTATCAATAGGTAAACTTTGAAGATATTGAACTAAATCATTTAGTTTTGTAAGAAATTTATCATCTTTAGTAATTTCTTTTGCCATCACAATTATAGGTTCTTCATCAAATCTATATCTTCGTTTCTTTTCATCTTGATACTCTTTAGTAACGCGATGCATTTTTCCAATTATAGCACCATAATTTTCTAATAATGAATCATTAAAATCATTTCTCGTAATATGATTTCCCTTCGCTTTTATAAATGATGTAACAATAAAATAAGAATCATTTAGATTGATTTTTTCTACATAATGACCATTACAAGATTTGATTGGTTTTGAAACACTTATCCCCTTATTATCTAGGAAATTAATCCAATCAATTTCCGCCTGTACTTGTTCTAGATTACGATGAGAACTATGGGTGATTCTCAAGATATAATTTTCATTATCCTTATGGTATCCAAGAATAAAATTTTCAAATCCCCCTATTTCTATAACTTGTTCAATTCCATACAGTTCTTTAACTTTACTAATACAATCTTGTGTAATTAGTTCTTTGATATTTTTTTCCATAGCTCCTCCTATAAAACCCGTATAGAAAACTATACGGGCTTATTTTACTCAACTACAATATTAATTATTTTATTTTTAACATAGATAATTTTACGGATATTTTTGCCTTCAATATGACGTTTAACATTATCTTGCTTTAAGGCTTCAGCTTTAACTATTTCTTCATCTGTATCTGGTTTAATTATTAAACGATCACGTAATTTACCATTAACTTGTATCGCTATTTCTATTTCTTCATCCTTTAATTTAGTTTCATCATACACTGGCCATGGCTCATAACTAATCGTATCTTTATGACCCATAATCTCCCATATTTCTTCTGTAATATGTGGGGCAATAGGATTAAGAAGTTTGATAAATCCTAACGCATATTCTAATGGAAGAAAATCAGCTTTATAGGCTTCATTGATAAAGACCATCATTTGTGAAATAGCGGTATTAAAATTAAGGGTTTCATAATCATCTGTTACTTTTTTTACTGTTTGATGATAAATCTTCGTTAACTGTGGATTTTCTTTATCGATTATTTTATCCGATAAAGTATTATCATTAGTAACATAAAGCCGCCAAACTCTTTCTAAGAAACGTCTTGCTCCATCAAGTCCAGTTGTTGACCATGGTTTAGCAGCATCTAATGGTCCCATAAACATTTCATAAAGACGTAAACTATCAGCACCATGTGATAAGACGATTTCATCAGGATTAATGACATTACCTCTTGATTTACTCATCTTTTCATTATTTTCGCCAAGAATCATTCCTTGATTGAACAATTTCTTGAATGGCTCTTTATCTCTAACTAAACCACAATCATACAATACTTTATGCCAAAAGCGAGCATATAGAAGATGTAATACAGCATGTTCTGCTCCACCTATATATAAATCAACTGGTAACCATTTATCAAGCAATTGTTTGGCTTCTTTACTATCAATATCAATAAAATTACCATTACCTTGATTTAAAATATAGGCAATATAATACCAACAACTACCAGCCCATTGTGGCATAGTGTTCGTTTCGCGACGTCCTTTAACACCATCTTCTCTAACCACTGTTAACCAATCGGTAGCTTTCGCAAGTGGACTTTCACCATTTCCACTTGGTTTAAAATCTTTAATATTAGGTAAGGTAAGTGGTAAATCCTCTTTATCAAGAACAGTTATGGTACCATCTTCCCAATGGATAACTGGGAATGGTTCACCCCAATAACGTTGACGACTAAATAACCAGTCACGTAGTTTATAATTTACTTTACGTTCTCCTAAACCATGAGCTTCAAGATAAACAATCATTTTATCGATGGCGATTTCATTATTTAAACCATTTAGAAATTGCGAATTAATATGGATACCATCTTCTGTATAAGCTTTTTCGGAGATATCACCCTCAACTACTTGCACAATTGGTAGTTGATATTTTTTCGCAAACTCGTAATCCCGCTCATCATGACCCGGTACAGCCATCACAGCTCCTGAACCATAGCTAATCAAAACATAATCGCCTATCCAAATTGGAAGTGGTTCTTTTGTAATCGGATGAAGAGCATAACTACCAGTAAAGACACCGGTTTTTTCTTTATTTAATTCTGTTCTTTCAAGTTCGGTTTTTGATTTAGCCATTCTTTTATATTCTTCAACAGCTAATCTTTGCTCACTAGTGGTGATTTTATCTACATATGGGTGTTCTGGTGATAATACGACATAAGTAGCCCCAAACAAAGTATCAGGTCGAGTCGTAAATACCTCAATAGTTAAATCAAAGTCTTTAATTGGGAAATAAACTTTCGCACCTACACTCTTACCAATCCAGTTCCGTTGCATTTCTTTAATGCCATTTGGCCAATCAAGGTCATCTAAGTCTTTAAGTAATCTTTCAGCATATTCTGTAATTTTTAATACCCATTGACGCATTGGTTTTTTTACAACTGGGAACCCACCAATATCTGATACCATTCGACCATTTTCATTGATAACCTCTTCATTAGCTAAAACTGTTCCTAACTCTTCACACCAGTTAACATCAACATCCCGAATCTCCGCTAAACCCTTCTTAAATAATAGAGTGAATATATATTGAGTTGTTTTAAAAAAGCGGGGATCTGAGGTATTTAACTCTTTATCCCAATCATAACTTAGTCCTAATGATTGAATTTGTTTACGAAAATAATCAATATTTTTATCAGTAAAGATTCTTGGGTCATTACCAGTTTTTATCGCATATTGTTCAGCAGGTAATCCAAAAGCATCCCATCCGATTGGGTGTAAGACATCATAACCTTGCATTCTTTTCATCCGAGAAATAATGTCTGTAGCGGTATAACCTTCAGGATGTCCAACATGTAGACCTTCTCCAGATGGATATGGGAACATATCTAGACAATAGAACTTAGGCAATGTATCACTATTCTTCGTTTTGAAAGTTTTATTTTTTATCCAATATTCTTGCCATTTCTTTTCTACTTTCTTATGATGATAAGTCATTTGCTTCCTCCTTATATTATGTATTTGAAAATAAAAAACGCCCTTAATTTCTAAGGACGCTCATAAACGTGGTACCACCCTAGTTGTGAGATAACTCACCACTCCATTTGATAACGCTTTTGCGATATATACTACTTAATTTCGTATATATAACTCCAAGGCGAGTTCACAATCCTTTAATCTAACCTTTCACCCAACGGTTAGTCTCTTCAAATAAAGGAAATTGCTACTACTCCTTTTCAAAGTTTTTTTATATCATATAATATATTATATAATTATTACTTAATTTATGCAACTTCTTTTTAATTTTTTAAAACTCTTTATTTTGAGGTACACTATGATTTATAGCTATATAAACATAGAGAAAAGTTAAGAAAGTAAATATGAAGGCATTAAATATATTAATATTTAATAATGAGAGAATTACTAAAATAGTAATTGGTAAAGCTTGGGCATATACAGAAATTCTAAATAATTGTCCAAATCGAAAACTAAAACGACGATATAATAAATAGAATAATAAACTAAAGAATAAAGTTTGTAAAAGATTTATAATAAAGGAAAAGATAATATAAAAAATTATGATTCCAGGAATAAATCTTTTAATTATTTGATTAAATCCTGATATAAATAAAATATAAAAGTTTTCACTTGGTAGATTACTGTCCTTTATACCTTCAAAATCAAAATTACGCCATTCCTTTGGTAATTCATCATATTTATAATTGTATAG
>DATCKO010000052.1:0-2989 GCA_036562215.1 Haloplasmataceae bacterium
CTATACAAGATAATGACATAAATTGACTAGTTAGATATTTATACTTATATTAGGTGATTGTATGCCTAATAAGATTAAGAAAAATCTAAAGATTATCGTGTGTTTCACCTTACTTTTTGCTTTTTTATTTATGTCATCAAAAGTTTTTAGTTTAGAGAATAGGGTTAAAGTAAGGGTAACATCAATATTTAATCAAGAAAATAAAATCGATTTAGACTTTTATGAGACTTATGGTTCAAAAATATCTATTACACCACCAACACAAGAAGCATATCAATTTGCTTTTTGGGTTGTTAATGGAGCGGTTGAAAAGGATTTACCACTAGATCATCAGTTTACTGTTACCACTAATATGGAACTTTTAGCAGTGTTTAATAGTCAAGATAAATATACAGTGTTATTTATGGATTCTAATGGTAAATTGTTAGATACTCAATTTGTCTCTATTCATGATGGTTATGCTCAAGAACCTGATATTACTTTACCTACCAAGATTGGTTTAAAAGTAAAAGATAAAGAGAATCGCTGGTTATCAACTAAAGGAAAAAAAATAACTGATGTTATAACGGAAAATACGGTCTTTGTCTTACAGTATGAACAAGAAAATCAAGACTCATTTACCATAAGTGTAGAAGATGGATATATCTTAGTAGGAGAAGAAAAAGTAACGGAAAAAGATTATCTATTTAATCAAGTAGCTACAATATATGCTTATGATGAAAAAGAGGGTAGAGAGTTTAGTCATTTTGAAGAGGAAGGAGTAGTTTTAAGTACTGAAAAAGTATATAAGTTTACAGTAGTAGAAAACCGTCAAATAAAAGCAATATATAAAGAAGAAAAAGAAGGAAATATACCAAGAATAACGATGAGTAAGGCATATGCATTACGAGATGGATATAAGACCTATGTAAGTAAGTTTTATATACCAGAGGGTTATGAATTAATAGAATATGGCATGATAACATCAAATAATTATGAAGAAATAACATTAAGTGATGAAAATATTAAGATATACCAAGGAAGAAAGTATCATAGTGTAACAAATGAATTTATTATGAGTATAAATAGTGAAAGTCATATCAATGCTAGAAGTTATTTAGTCTTAAGAAACTTAGATACTAACTCTATAGTATATTACTATAGTAATGTTTTGAAAGAAGTTATAGATAGAAAACAAGTAGAAATGGTTATTGCTTTAATAAATGCCTTAACTCTTGATAAAGAAGCGGTAAGAAATGCTAGAATAGTTTATGATGCTTTATCTATTGAGCAAAAAGCATTAGTTCCTAGTGAAGTATTACAAAAATTACTTGACTTAGAAGAAGCAATTAGTTGGTTAGAACTTAGAGAAAAAATTGCTGAAATAATACCTAGAACATTTACTACTGTCTTGTTAAGTTCTTATACAGGTGTAAATGTTAGTTGGAATTTGGTGGATGGCATTGATTTTAGTAAGATAATAGAGATTAAAGTCTATCTATATAATAAAAATGGTGAAGTACTTGCTATTAACACTGGAAACATTGAAGAACTAGCAAGATTATATAACGAAGGTGAAAGAATATTTAGTACCCCGTTTTTTGTAGAAAATTATAGTTATGGCGATGACCCATACTGGACATTTAGTAATTGGGATGCTCAATTAGAAAATAAACCAGCTTATGCAATCTTAATGATAGAAGGAACTGATGGGAAGCTGCTCGGTTCTATAATCCATGAAAAATTAAATGAACCAGTAAAAAGAACTTGGATTGATATCTTTAACGTAAAGAAAGCCAATGAGGTAATTAACTTAATTAATACCTTACCAGAGCTTGAGGAATTAACACTATCTGATAAGAAGAATGTTGAAAAAGTACGCTTCGAATACAACAGTTTAACTAATGAGCAAAAAGCATTAGTTACAAACATTAATAAATTAGAAGATTTAGAAAGACAAATAAGCAAATTAGAAAATGATAAGATAGCATCAGAATATGTAATTAATCTTATTAATGATTTAGAATCCTTAACTACTGTTACATTTACTGATAAAGCACTAATTGTTTCGGTTAGAAATGCTTATAATGTTTTAACAAATGACCAAAAAGAACTCGTTACGAACTATCATATTTTAGTTGAAAAAGAATCCCTTATGAGACAAATTGAACTAGAGCTACTTTATGAACTTCAGTTATTTAATAATAGTGCTAGTTCAATAACAAGACCTGATTATACTTTTAATATTATGGAATGGAATACATATTGGCATAATTTCCAAAGTTCTCGAGATAACGGAATAAATATTTATAATAGATTATCAGTCAAAGAATATTTTACTTTACAAGATTGTGAAGATTTATTTCAAGCGCTTAGTAATCTAAAAACTGATTTAGATATTATCGAAAGAATTATGAACTTTGATAACGCATTTAAAGAATTAGAGAATTATATTAATAATCAATCAAAAGCAAATGAAGGAGATAATCGATTAAGAGCATATTATGATGAAAAAACTAGTACCATTTACTTCCTTTTATCACAAAAACTACAACATCAAACTGTCTTTGAGGGCTCTGGAATTGGATTTGAAATAGCGTTATTTAATGTCATAAGTTCCGAATCGCTAATAAAAGTTATTCTTGACAATGATGAAATTGAGGTTTTAAAATTTGATGGCACAAGAAGAAATGATAAAGAAATAATCGATGATTGTGAAGGTCTAATTATTACTTGGCTCCTAGAGAATGAAGCTACTGAATATATAGGTTTAGTAAATCAGCAATATTCATTCAATTTACTTGGTCAAACAACTGATAAAACCGAATTTTTACGTTCTTATACTTTTGTCTTTTTAGATGCTGGTGTATATGAATTTGAGGATATAGTAGAATATATTGTTATAAATGGTGAAGTAGTAGTTAGAGATTAATTATATAAAAATCTAAAAGGGGCTGTAAAAAAATAAATAAGCCCTAAAAAAGAAAAAAGGAACTTATTATAGATAGAA
>DATCKO010000051.1:0-8834 GCA_036562215.1 Haloplasmataceae bacterium
CTGGTAATCCAGTAACTAAATCTCTACCAGAAACTCTTGTGAATTTTTCTTCTTCATCTAATAATGTTGCTATTTCAATCTTAGCTTTTTCTGCTGTCTTTTGACCAATTACTAAATTATGTGTCTTATGAACATATTTAATTATTTCTTGGTCAATATAATTTCCAGCAATTCTTAATGTTTGTGATAATACAACATCTCCAAGTGATAAGACACCTACGTCTGTTGTACCTCCACCAATGTCAATTACCATTGCGGCATTAGCAGTGTAAATATCTAAGCCTGCTCCGATTGCTCCTGATTTGATTTCTTCTTCAATAAAGACATCGTTGATTCCCATTTGAATTGCCAATTCTCTCATAGCTTCGCGTTCAATTTGGGTTACTTCAGATGGGCAACAAATTAAACATTTAGAGTTTTTGAAATCTCTCACGTTTTGGACGCGCTCGAATACATATCTTAATAGAGCTTTAGCAGCATCCATATCGGAGATTACCCCTTCACGAAGTGGACGACTTACGCGGATCTTATTATGGGTTTTTCCTATCATCGAAAAAGCATCTTCTCCACCAGCAATTACTTCACCAGTTTGAATATCAAAAGCAACAACTGATGGTTCATTAAAAATGATACCATGACCTTCGATATAGACTAATAAATTAGTTGTACCTAAGTCTATACCAATTCCTAATTTTCTAACAGCCATACTTTTCCTCCTTAGATTTCCATAGATATTTTTTATTAATAATCACTAGGTTTAACTAAATAATTACCTCTATTTTGTAGTAATAATTTGGTTCCTTCAACAATTGATGTTAAAGGATTTTCCGCGATTTCAACTTTTAATCCTAAAGAATCTTCAAAGTATTCTTGTACTCCATCAATAAGTGCTCCACCACCGTTAATTAACATTGCTGATTCATAAATATCAGCTGCTAACTCTGGTGGAGTTAATTGTAAGACTTTCTTAACGGTATTAATAATTGATTCAAATCCTTTTAAGAAAATATCTCTAATCTCTGATTGTTTGATTTTTGCTTTACATGGTAAGCCATTATTTAAATTACGTCCTGCAAAAATAAATTCTTTATTGTCCACTAGTTCTTTTCTTAAAGTACCTAAATTAATCTTAATTGATTCAGCGGTATTTTTACCGATAATAATACCATATTTGTATTTAACATATTTGGTAATTTCCTTATCGATATAATCTCCTGCCACCTTACATGAATCACAGATAACTAAGTCTCCAAGTGATAATACTCCTATATCAGTAGTTCCCCCACCAATATCCACTACTAATGAGCCCTTAGAATCATAAATATCAACACCTGCACCAATAGCTCCAGCTTTTAATTCTTCTTCAATAAAAGCATCTGCAACACCAATCTTCTTAGCTAAATCGAGTAAAGCCAAACGTTCAATATCTGATACCTCAGAAGGACAACAAATCAAAATGGTTGAGTTTTTTAAATCGACACTAATATTTTCTAACTTTTCGAAAACTTTGCGTAAATAAACCTTAGTAGCCTCTAAATCAGCGATAACACCACCATCTAATGGTTTAACGATTCTAATATGCTTATGCTCTTTTCCAACCATTTCGAAGGCTCTTTTTCCGATGGCAATGCATTCGTTAGTTGAATTATCGAATGCTACAACTGAGGGTTCATTAAAGACAACTCCACTCCCATTAATATACACAAGGATATTAGCTGTCCCTAAATCGACACCGATTCGACTATATCTTTTTGCCATTCTTTCACCTCTTTAATTATTTTAAATACTCATATTGCTTATATATATAATAAACCATATTATGACAAAAATAAATTATTTTTTTACAAATCTCAACTTTTTTTACATACTCATCGTAATAAAAGGGGTAGATGATTAAGTTCAATGATATTAGCTTTATCTTTTTCAAATTGAAGCAACTCACTATCATTAGAAACTAGTACAGGATATTTACCCTCATTATCCAATTGTCGCATTAAATCCTCAAAAACTTTTACTTTTAATAACTTAGTATATTGAGAATTAATCTTTTCACCTTTAATATAATTAATTTTATTAGTAGGACTATTCTTTAAATAATTAATATTTCTCATAGCTCTTACCGCATTAATATTATTCACACGATAATGTTCTAGTTCATCTTGGATAATAGAATGCACAACAATGGAATTATTATCGAAATATTTATGGAAAATATCAGGTTCATCAATTAATACACTAGTATCTAGAATAAAATTAATGTCCTTCTCTTTTTCAAAAATAATTCGTTTGATATTTAGTAGGGTTTTTAATTTATATATTTCTGTTTCATAAACTGTTTCATCAATATTAAAGATCTTAAAACTTTCTTTAACTACTTCAATAAATTGATCCCATTTCTTTTGGTCATCAACTTTTTTGATCATACTTAACATATCACATAATAATAATTGCTTATTTTCATCAGTTAATTCTATTTTCTTATTTAGTTGTAGAGCTAAATAATATAATTGAATTAACTTCTGTAACTCAGTAAATGGTAATTGCTCTCGAGTTTCTTTACCAAATTTCAAGAAAGAACTAGTTATCTTTAAAGTATTGGCAAGAAAATAATTCAAATTAGAATTAAGTGTTTTTTCATCATAAACAAAACTGAATAAAAGTAATCGATCAATATAAGAACTTACTTTTTTATTTTCATTGTAGTTTTCGACAATGTAGTTAAAGAACTGTAAATCTTTATTTTCACTCTTTGCTAGGTATAGAAAATTATCATAATTACTATCTAAACGATTCAAGGTAATATAATAATAATCATTCATCATCAAGACATGTGCCATATTACCAATAGCTTCACGGAATAAATATTCATCAATATGCATTATGGTATTATTATCCATATATTCTAAGCGATTTATCACTTGATTCTTATACTGATTGAAGTAGTTATATTCTTGTCTTTCTAATACCACTATTAATTTTGGTGAATCAATTGGTTTAATTAAATCTTCATATGAGAAATTAAGAGAATTTAAGAAGATATTATTAACAAATATGCAATTGCCAGTTTCATAAAAATCTACCAATTGTTCTAGTACGGATTGACTATTATATGGATAAATTTCTTTTATCTTATCATTCTTATTCTTAATTTCTTGATAGTGACTATAATTAGAATCTTCTTTAATACCTAGAACATCAATAATTTGCTTAAGATCATATTGCTCTAATAAACTAGTAACATATTTTGGATCTTCTGATTTTAAATAAATTTCCTTTTCATTTAGATAGATCCCAAAATCAACTTCATAATATAAAGAATCCACTCCATAATAACGAATATCTAAGAGAAATAATGAGTCTTTATATATGTCCGTAAAATGGTTCATAAAAGTATTCTTGTCAAAACGATTGCTAATAGTATTACTCATTCTTATTAAAAATGGTGCACTATAACTATCATTTATTTCTTCAATATTTTTCAGATATTTATTATTTATGGGATTATAAGGTAGACCAAATTTTTCTTCTTTCAACATATGAGAATTTAACTGACTAGAATGTAATTCAACTAATTTAGCAATTTCATTTTTATTTATTTCTTGCTTATTTGCGAAATAGTCATATAAGGTGTTAACTAAATCACTAAGTTTTTCTTTATCAGTTTTGTCCACATATTTTACGTAACAGATAAAATTTGCTACCTCTACTGCAACTTTAAACTTCTTTAAACAAGTTTCAGGCATACTATCCCACCTTTATTTAAAATAAGTAAATGCGAAAAAAATCGCCTATAGACGATCTTTTTCCTGCTTCTTAATCATTAGGAACTACTAAGTAATCTCCTCTATTCTTTAATAAATCTTTTGTTCCTTTAACAATAGAAGTTAATGGTTCAGGTGATTTAGTAACATGTAATTGACATAACTCTTCTAAATATTCACTTAATCCATCTATTAAAGCCCCACCACCATTAATGACAATTCCTGTTTCAATTATATCAGAGGCGATTTCTGGAGGTGTTACTTCTAATACTTTAAGGATTTGGCTAGCAATAGAACTGAAACAACGTTTTAGAACGTCTCTAACTTCTGATTGTTTAATTGTAATTCGAGAAGGTAGACCACGTTTCAAATCTCTACCAGCAACAGTTATTTCCTTTTCATTTGGTAAATCATCTCTTAAAGTTGCTAAAGCAATCTTAACTTGCTCTGCTGTTAACATACCAATTTCAAAATTATGTTTTTTCTTGATATATTTTCTAATTTCTTCATCAAAATGATTACCAGCGACTTTAATGGATTTAGATACAACGATATCACCTAATGCAAGAACACCAATATCAGTTGAACCTCCACCGATATCGATTATCATTGAACCTTCTGGTGTATAAATATCAATTCCAGCACCGATAGCTCCAGCTTTAACTTCTTCTTGAACAAAAACATCATCAATACCAAAGTTAACAATAATATCTTTTAAAGCTTGTCTTTCAATACTAGATAAATCTGAATGACAGCAAATTAAAACACAAGTATTCTTAGGACGGAAATTTTCGAATTGCATAATATTATTTTGCAATATGTATTCTAACATTTTAATAGTCGAATCTTTATCAGCAATTACACCTTGTTCAATTGGTCTTACAACTCTAATTTTATCATGATTCTTACCTAACATGCTTTTAGCTTCATTACCAATCGCAATTATTTTGCCAGATTCGATATCAAAAGCTACAACAGATGGTTCATTAAATACAACACCACGACCACTAGAATAAACTAATGTATTGGAAGTACCTAAGTCAATTCCAATATTTAATTTTGGATTAGTCATTTAACCATTCCTCTCTCAAAATCTTTAATCTTGTGGATTAATTAAATAATTACCCCTATTCTTGAGCAACACTTTTGTTCCTTCAACAACATCAGTTAATGGTGAATCAGATATCTTAATAGGTAAGTTCACCATTTCTTGAATATACTCTTTTACCCCTGGAATTAATGCTCCACCACCATTAACTATAATACCATTATCAACTAAATCTGCTGATAATTCAGGTGGTGTTTGTTCTAATACTGAATAAACTACATTAATAATTTCATCGAAAATTGGAAGTAATAATTTACGCATTTCTTTTGATGAGATTTTTGTAGATGATGGTAATCCTGTTACTAAGTCACGGCCAGATATACGAGCAAATTTTTCTTCCTCTTTATCTAATAGGGTTGCAACTTCAAATTTAGCTCTTTCAGCTGTTGTTTGACCAATTACTAAATTATGGGTCTTATGAACATATTTAATAATTTCTTGGTCAATATAATTACCAGCAATTCTAATTGATTGTGATAAAACAACGTCTCCAAGAGATAATACTCCTACATCAGTTGTTCCTCCACCGATGTCAATAACCATTGCAGCATTGGCGGTATAAATATCAATACCTGCACCAATTGCACCAGCCTTTATCTCTTCTTCAATAAAGACATCGGTAATACCCATTTGGATTGCTAACTCCCGCATTGCTTCACGTTCAATTTGGGTTACTTCAGAAGGGCAACAAATTAGACATTTAGCATTCTTTAAATTGTTAATATTTTGAACCCGTTCAAAAACATAGCGTAATAATGCTTTAGCAGCATCCATATCAGAGATAACACCTTCACGAAGTGGACGGCTAACCCGGATTTTATGGTGTGTCTTTCCGATCATAGAGAATGCATCTTGTCCTCCAGCGATGACCTTTCCTGTTTGAATATCAAAAGCAACGACTGATGGTTCATTGAAGATGATACCGTTACCTTGAATATAAACAAGAAGATTTGTAGTACCTAAATCAATACCAATACCTAACTTTTTCTCAACCATAAACTTCCTCCTTTTTCTTAATAATTTATACTTTAATCAACAGGCTTAATCAAATAATTACCACGATTCTTTAATAAGTATTTTGTTCCATCAACAATTGCAGTTAAAGCATTATCTGATACGCGAACTTTCAAATTCAATTGCTCCTCAAAGAATTCTTGAATACCATCAATTAATGCTCCTCCACCATTAATTAATACGCCATCCTCAAAAATATCTGATGCTAATTCTGGTGGTGTCTTTTCAAGTACTTTCTTAGCTGTAATAACAATACTATCAAAGGCTCTTAGTATTAAATCTCGAACTTCACTTTGTTTAATAGTCTTCTTTTGTGGTAAACCAGTAACAATATTTCGACCTGAATAGGTAACTTCTTTATCTTCAATTAAATTTCTTCTTAAAGTACCTAATGTAATTTTAATATGTTCAGCTGTTCTTGAACCTATAGCCATACTATATTTCATCTTAACATATTTAGTTATTTGTTGGTCGAAATAATTACCAGCTATTCTAACCGACTCAGAAACAACTAAGTCACCTAAGGCCATTACGCCAATATCTGTAGTTCCTCCACCAATATCGATGACGTATGAACCTCTAGGCGCAAATATATCGATTCCAGCTCCAATAGCTCCAGCTTTAACTTCTTCTTCGATAAAAGTATCTTTTACACCTAATTTTTCAGCTAATTCTAATAATGCTATACGTTCGATTTGCGTAACTTCTGAAGGAACACAAAATAGCATTGTTGTCTTATCAAATTCAATGTTTATATCCGCTAATTTTTCAAAGACGTACATAAGTAGCGCTTTAGTTGCATCTAGGTCAGATACAACCCCGCCTTCTAGAGGTTTAACAATTCTTATAAGACTATGTTCTCTTCCTAACATGTCCTTTGCTTTTTGTCCTACAGCGATGCATTTATTTGACCTTCTATCAAAGGCAACACATGAAGGTTCGTTAAATATGACGCCTTGACCATTTAAATAGACTAGTGTATTAGCTGTTCCTAGGTCAACTCCAATTTTAAAACCTTTATTAGCCATCCTCTCACCTCGAAAAATATATTTTATAAAAAAATAGTATCACATATTGCTTTATAAAGCAATAATTTGTCAATAATAAAGTGGCTTAAATTGCTATTTTTTGCTTATTTTTTAACATTTTTTGCTAATTTTTAGATAAAAAGTCGTATAATTTATCCAATATTTACCATACTACTTTTAGGATCTGATCATTATGTACGAAATGAAGTTTTATAAACACCCTATATTTTCAATTTTTTTACTTATTATATACCCACCCTTAGGTATAACTGCCCTATGGGTATTTAGTCATTTTGATATATTAATAAGAGTTATCATATCTTTCTTTTTTGGTTTACTCTACTTAGAATTTATAGGCTTATACTCTAGTTTTACTCGAGCTCTTATTTATACTTTAATTTTTGCTTATTTAATCTATCGATATAAAAAACTACAAGAAATTGAATTAAAAAGTAAAACTATTTTAAACTATTGTTTGAATAATTTAGAAATCAGAAAGTTAATTTATAATTATTTAACAAAATTTATTAGTTTTACCCATTGTTTTTATGATTTATTAATCTATGAAGTTCACTTTAGAGAAAAATACCCTATAATCTATAAACACCTAACTTTAACACATCTTGAAGATACATATGTAAATTTCATATCTAAAGAAACAAAATATTACCATCAATATCTTAAAAAGAATGAAGAAACTATTAACAAATTACTCAGTTCCTATAAGGAAAAAAATCTTAATTATGATCAAGACTTAAATTATATAAAGGAGATAATTAAAGAAAAACTCGATTTAGATAGTGAAATATTCATTTCTTATTTAACATTCGAACTCATTAAAAAATTAGCAATTGACTACTATAGTGAAAAGTTTCATTCTATATATGGTAACTTTTTTTGTGATACTGACTTAAAAATACTAGATAATGCTGTTAATCAATATGTAAATTTAGATTTTCTTAATGATCATATTAATTCTCAGGATATGACCGAATTTACTTACTACTTAATGAAATGTGGCACATTTAATGATGATTCAGATTATTATTACTGTATAAATAAAATTTGCTCATTAGTCACAAAAGCCTACCAGGAAAGGAAAAAGCAAAAGTTTCATAAACACTTACATGATGAAACAGAAAAAACACTAAAAGAAATTGAATCCTTAGAAGAACTTCATTACATAAAAACGCAAGATCAATTTAAAGAGTATTGCTTACATCTCTTAAAAGCTTTAGGTTACGAGAATATCGTAACACCATTAAACAATTATCTTGATTTTCTAGTCTCCTTAAAAGACATAAACATCGGAATTATTACCCATTATCTAACAAAAAATGATGAAAAAATCACAACAACTATGATTCAAGACTTAAAAACAGGATTACTATTTAATGATTTACATAAAGGTATTATAATTACTAATGGCTTAGCAACTCATGATGCTTTAGATTTAGCATCTAAAAACAATATCATGATTTGGGATAAAGACCTCCTACAAGAAAAAATAAAACTAGTTAAAAGATATCAAGTTAAAATTAACAGTGAACCCCAAAATGAAATTAAAATAACTGATATATTAACTATTCCTTATGAAAATATCACCTTAGAACACATAGATAAAATGTCTGGAATTGAATTTCAGTATTATTTAGGCGAATTATTCAAACGACTGGGTTATAAAATCATTTCGATTAACAAAACAAGAGATAAAGGTGTTGATTTAATAATAGAAAAAGAAAGTATTCGATTTGGTATTCAAGCCAAACGAGCACAAGAATATGTTGATGAAAATGCAGTAAAAGAAGTAATTGCTGGACTGCCTTATTACAATCTTCAAAAAGGAATGGTAATTTCAAATAATTACTTTGATAGTAAAGCCCAAGTATTAGCCCATTTTAGTAATATTACATTATGGGATAG
>DATCKO010000054.1:0-5407 GCA_036562215.1 Haloplasmataceae bacterium
CACGAAGGTGATACTGGTTCTGTAGAAGTTCAAATTGCGATTCTAACTAAAGAAATCAATCGTATTAATGAACATCTCAAAGAACATAAAAAAGATTTTCACACTCGTCGTGGATTAATGAAAAAAGTAGGTAGACGGAAAAATCTATTAAACTATCTCAAAGATAATAATTTTGAAAGTTATCGAAATGTCATTTCTAAATTAGATTTACGTCACTAGTAGATAAAGCTATATACAGTGTATATAGCTTTTTTGTCATCAAACATGAACTATTAAGATTTTTATTTATAAGGAGTAAAAACATGAGTGAAATAAGAGTTTTTGAATTAGAATTTGCGGGAAGAAAATTAGTGGTTGAACATGGTGAATTAGCAAAACAAGCAAGTGGAGCAGTACTTGTTCGTTATGGTGATACAGTTGTTTTATCAACGGTAACAGTATCTAAAGAACCTAAAGATTTGGATTTTTTTCCTTTAACAGTAGGATATGAGGAACGTTTATATGCTGTAGGAAAAGTTCCTGGTGGTTTTATTAAACGAGAAGGTCGTCCAACCGAGCATGCCATCCTAGCAGGTCGCTTAATCGACCGTCCAATAAGACCCCTTTTTCCTGAAGGATTCCGCAATGAAGTTCAAGTAGTAAATTACATCATGTCTGTTGACCATGATTGCTCGCCAGAAATGACCGCAATGTTTGGGTCCTCCTTAGCACTAATGATATCAGAAGTTCCTTTCTCCGGTCCTATTGCTGGAGTTTATGTTGGAAGAATTGATGGAGAGTTTGTCATTAATCCTACTGTTAGTCAAAAAGATAATTCTGATATAGACTTAGCTGTAGCTGGTACAAAAGAAGCCGTTAATATGGTAGAAGCTAGTGCTCAAGAAGTACTTGAAGAGGATATGTTAGATGCTATAATGTTTGGTCATAAAGAATTACAAAAATTAATTGAATTTCAAGAGATGATTGTTAAGGAAGTAGGCAAGGAAAAGATTCCTGTCGTATTATATGAAATACCAGAAGAAATCAATACAAGAGTTCGAGAAATGGCTGAAGAAGAGTTAAAACAAGCGATTAGAACCGTTGATAAACAAGAACGTCAAGAAAATATCGATGCCATTACGGATAGAGTAGTTGCTATTTTTGAAGAAGAAGGACAAGAAGAATTAGTAATTAAACAAGTTAAAGAAGTAATACATAATATTATAAAAGAAGAAGTAAGACGCTTAATTACAGAAGAGAAAATTCGTCCTGATGGTCGTAAACTTGATGAAATAAGACCATTATCAAGTAGAATCGATGTCCTACCTCGTGTACATGGGTCAGGCTTATTTACCCGTGGACAAACTCAAGTATTATCTAGTTGTACATTAGGTTCCATTAGTGAATATCAAAAATTAGATGGTTTAGAAGAAGAAGAAGTTAAACGCTTTATGCATCATTATAATTTTCCGCCATTTTCTGTAGGAGAAACTGGTCGTTATGGTGCACCAGGTAGACGTGAGATTGGTCATGGTGCTTTAGGAGAAAAAGCCTTGCGTCAAGTTTTACCAAGTGAAGATGAATTTCCTTATACAATAAGACTAGTTTCAGAAGTCTTAGAATCAAATGGTTCAACCTCACAAGCATCGATATGTGCTTCAACTTTAGCGATGATGGCTGCTGGGGTCCCAATCAAGGCACCTGTTGCAGGTATCGCTATGGGTCTTGTTAAAAGTGGTGAACATTATACAATTTTAACTGATATTCAAGGCTTAGAAGACCATCTAGGGGATATGGACTTTAAAGTTGCTGGAACGAGAAAAGGTGTTACAGCTATTCAAATGGATATCAAGATTGCCGGTCTAAGTAAAGAAATCCTTCATGAAGCTTTAGTGCAAGCTCGTAAAGGTCGAATGGAAATCTTAGATCACATGGCCCAAACAATAAAAGAAGTACGACCTGAACTATCCAAATATGCTCCTAAAGTAAAATTAATGCGCATTAATCCAGAAAAAATCCGTGATGTTATCGGTCCTAATGGTAAGCAAATTAATGCGATTATTGATCAAACCGGTGTTAAAATTGATATTGAACAAGATGGAAGAGTCTTTATTTCCCATCAAAATTATGAAAACATTGATCAAGCAATGAAGATAATTGAAGACATTGTTCGTGAAGTAATTGTAGGTGCTATTTATACAGGAAAAGTAACAAGAATCGAAAAATTTGGTGCTTTCGTAGAAATTTTTCCAGGTGCAGAAGGATTAGTTCATATCTCGCAATTAGATAAAGAACGAGTTAATAAAGTTGAGGATGTTGTAAATGTCGGTGATGAAATTATTGTTAAAGTCACAGATATAGATGAAAAAAATCGGATAAATTTATCACGAAAGCAAGCAATATTAGGTGAGTAAGCATATGTAAATATGCTTTTTTTATTTATTATCACTATTTATATCTATACTGTGATATAATAATATATATTATAAGACACGGAGGAAGATAATGGTTAATCCTAGCTTTAAGCAATTTACAGAAAGAAATAATTACGAAGTTGATAGAAATGTAGCTTATGGTGAAAAAAATGGCTATTTAGTAACATTTTGTCAATTATCATATCATAAGATGTTTTTATTACCTTTACCAGGTATTACTAATGCGGAAAAGCAAAAAATATTTCAATTCTTAACACCTTTTAAAAAAGAATATAGTATAAAAAGTTTACATTTTGATAATACCGTTTTTATAATAAAATTAAGAGAGAGTATTAGATTCATTCCTGTAGAAATATTAGAAAAGGTTATTGATGAGGTTACAAAATTTTTAAAAGATAATGAAATATGCCTTGGTGAACACTGTATTATTTGTGGTAAAGAAGATTCAGATCAAAAAGTTAGAATTACGGGAATTGAATATTATGTACATCAAAATTGTTATGATCGCTTAACAAAAGAAATTGAAACAGAGTTTAAAGATAGAAACGAGAGTACCTCAAAAAAAACTAAATATGGTTTTATTGGTTCCATAATTGGAGCCTTTATGGTAGGATTTGCTTGGTATTTTATTAGTGAATTTGGATGGATTTCAGCCCTTGTCATGTTACTTTGTGCTCATTTTTCGCTTAAGGGTTATCGTTTTATAAATCTACGATTAGATAAAAATGCTTATATTTGGTCAATAGTTTCGGTACTATTTAGTTATTTAATTAGTTCTTATTTGATAATCATAAGTAATAAACTTCAATTAATCGATGTATTTAATAATACTAATGTTCTAATTAATTTAGGGGTAGGGTTAGCTACTTCCTTAGCTGGATTTGTTATTTCCTGGTTCATTAATAAAAGAATAGAAAGAAGAGATTAAGATGTACTGTGCCTTTTGTGAAAAAAAAGGTTGTTATACAGGAGAACTAGATATAAATAATAATAAATGTCCAAGTAATGATAAAGATTTGATCGATGAAGCTAAGAAATTATATCATGAAGAGGAAAATCATAAACTAGCTTATAATTCCGCTTTAGTAGAAAGTTCAGGTTATGGTAAGAATACAAGGTTAGAAGAAATTATAGACTTTGCCAATCGTTGTGGTTTTAAAAGATTAGGAGTTGCTTTTTGCATCGGTTTAAAAGAAGAAGCAAAATGTTTATGCCATATTTTGAAACACCATCATTTTGAAGTAATATCTGTTGTCTGTAAGAATGCTAGTATTCCTAAAGAATTTATGGGTATTAAAGAAGATGAGAAGGTTCGCCCTAATACTAGAGAAGCTATGTGTAATCCTATCATGCAAGCTATGGTTTTAAACAAAGCACAAACCGAATTAAACATATTACTAGGATTATGTGTAGGACATGATACCTTATTTATAAAGTACTCTAAAGCACCGATTACGGTATTTGCGGTCAAAGATCGCGTTTTAGCACATAATCCATTGGGTGCTATCTATTTGGCTAATAGCTATTATAAAAAGAAATTATATGACTGATGTATAACGCTATATTTAATAAGTATAGCGTTTTTTATATGTATGTAACCATAAGTTAAAAGCTCACATAAAATAATATGAAAGTACTATAAAAGGTGAGTTTATGTCAAAGGTATTAATAGTAAATAACAATGATAAAAGAATGGAGTATGTAAAGAATTATCTTAAAGAGCGCATTGATGTAAGTGAAGTAAATGATGAACTTACATTTTTCTATGAAATGGAAAAAGAGAATAACAAGTATTTAATATTACCAGTAAGAGGTGTTAATCAGCATAATTTAATAGATGATAGTACTATTTACTTGACAGAAAATTATTTAAACTTATGGAATGGTAAAACTATTTATACCGGTTTAATATCTGAAACATTGAAGAAACAATGTAATGAAAGAGGTATTCGTTTAGTTAGTTATTTATCAGAGGAAATGGCAATAAAAAATAACTACATAACAACGGAAGGAATAATTGAAGCAATGGTTAATAATAGTGAAAAAGCTATTTTTAATAGTCAAATTCTTATTATAGGTTATGGTAAATTAGGCCAAATTTGTGGAAAGGTTTTAAAAGCATTGAAAGGAAATATAACTATTTCCTGTCGTCATGAAAAAGATATTTTAAATGCTAAGATAAATGAATTTAAAGTTATAACTCATCCGCAAATCATTAGTTGCATTAATCAATTTGATTTTATTATTAATACTGTTCCTTACCGGTTATTAAATCATACTATTTTAAGAAAAATCAATAAATCTTGTCAAGTAATTATTGATGTCAGCAGTAAGCCATATGGTTTAGATCATGATTATGCTAATAAAATTGGTGTTAGAGTATTACTATTACCTGGTATTCCAGGAAAGATTGCTCCGATAACAGCTGGAGAAATAATTGGCGAGTATATATATCGCGATATTATCGGAGGTGAAGTATAAATGGAGGAAAATAAGCCATTGAAAATCGCCATTGGAATAACTGGTTCATACGAAAAGATAAAAGATTTAATACCTATTATCAAAATTATGTTACTCAAAAACTATACAATTAAACTGTTTGGTACCTCATCGATTAAGGAGCATTCGGAATATGTTGAAGAAATTGAAGATTTAGTTGGTGAAAAACTAATATACTCCATAGCAGAAGCTGAACCATATGGTCCTCGTAAGTTCTTTGATTGTATGCTTATTGCACCATGTTCAGGAAATACCCTTAGTAAGTTGGCCAACGCTATTACTGATAACGCAGTTTTGATGACAGCCAAATCCACACTACGAAATAGTCGTCCTATAATATTAGGTGTTTCAAGTAATGATGCCTTAGGACTAAATGGTGCTAACTTAATGAAATTATTAGTAACGAAAAATATTTATTTTATACCTTTTGGACAGGATAATCCCGAAGAAAAACCTAATAGTTTAGTAGCTGATTTCAGTAAAACAATGGATAC
>DATCKO010000064.1:0-3506 GCA_036562215.1 Haloplasmataceae bacterium
CTTTTACTAGTGATACCGAATATGTATTATTAGCAACAGGGCGTAAAGCTTGCTATGATAGTTTAAATTTAGATAAAATCAATGTCGTGTATGATAATCGAGGTATTGTTGTCAATGAGAACATGCAAACCTCAATTGAGCATATATATGCGGTTGGTGATGTGACTGGTTTTCACATGTTAGCTCATGCCGCTACATTTCAAAGCATTAAAGCTCTAGAACATATTTTAGGTCAAGAGAATAATACCAATTTTAGAGTGGTACCAGTATGTGTCTTAACATTCCCAGAAATTGTGGTTGTCGGTTTAACGGAAGAAGAAGCAAAAGCAAAATATGCTGATATTAAAGTTCATACATCAATGTTTAGGAATAATGGTAAATCTATAACGATGGATGAAGAAGATGGTTTTGTGAAGGTAATTGCGGCTAAAGGAAAGATAGTTGGTGTTCATATTATTGGTAAAGAAACTTCAACATTAATTCCAACTGCTACCATATTAATTGAAAGAGAAATTCCAATAAAAGCCATAACCAATATTATTCATGCTCATCCGACATTATCTTTAGCCATATTAGATGCTGTTAAAGGACTGGAATAAAAAAGGGATGATTTTTCATCCCTTTTTAAGTATTATTTGTGGAATTTTTCTTGTGTTTCCTTTTTTTGTAAATATTCTTTATGCTTTAATCCTGATAGGGAAAAAGCATAAGAAGTTACTAAATAAGCTAGGAAAATAATTAAGGAAATAACAATATAGATAGTTTCATCAATTTGTAGATATGCTAACCATGTAAAGATTAATTGGCCTAAAAAATATAAACTTGAAGTAATAATCATAGAACTTCCAAATTTGGATATAATAGCATTACTAAATAGACCAACAATATTTACCATAAATAAAGAGACTAAAGTAAATAATACTGCCCATAATTTAATAGATGTTGCATCTAAATCCCAAACCATAAAAATGATTAAGCAAGCTATAATATCGATGACTACTAAAATTAATCCTTTGAAAAGAAAACTAATACTATTGCTTTTCATATAATCCCTCCCACTTTTTCTTTAATAATTATATTATAACATAATTACCTTTTTATAGCACGTATTTTTTTACATAAGTCTTAATTTGTTAAATAATTAGCAATTTTTATGCCAAATTTAGCGAACTGTGATATAATTAAAATGTAATTGCTAACATATAAAAGGGGGACTTAAATTGAATATAAATAATGATGAAATGTTAGTAGCTATAAAAGAAAAACCAGGTGCTGGTATTAAGGTTACTAAGAAACCAATTCCTAAGGATTTGAAAGATGATGAAGTCCTTATTAAAGTTTTAGCAACCGCTATCTGTGGTACCGATTTTCATATCTATACTTGGGATGAATGGAGTCAAAACCGTATTAAACCACCAATTACTATGGGTCATGAATTTGCTGGTGAAGTAGTTAAAGTTGGTAAAAACGTAAAACGTGTTAAAATAGGTGATATTGTATCAGCTGAGACTCATATTGTTTGTGATGAATGTGAATTCTGTCGATCTGGAAAGGGTCATATTTGTCAAAATACTAAAATTATTGGTGTTGATACTGATGGTAGTTTTGCGGAATATGTTAAACTTCCTGCTAAAAATCTATTAATTAATGATAAAAATGTTGACCCACGTTTCTTATCAATCCAAGAACCTTTAGGAAATGCCGTACATACCATTCTTCATTTTGATATTATTGGTAGAACTGTAGCTATTATTGGATGCGGTCCTATTGGTTTAATGGCAGTAAATGTGGCCAAAGCCGTTGGAGCAGCTAAAATAATTGCTCTTGAAGTTAATGAGTATCGTCGTAATCTAGCTAAAGAATTAGGTGCTGATGTTGTAATAAATCCATTAGAAGAAGATGTCATTAAACGTGTTTTAGATGAAACGGATGGTTTAGGTGTCGATGTTGTTGGTGAATTTTCTGGAAATAAGCAAGCTATCGAACAAGCATTTAAGTATGTTAAATTAGGTGGCAAGATGAGTATGTTAGGTATTCCAAGTAAGAAGATTGAAATTGATTTATCAAACGATGTGGTATTTAGAGGAATTACTATTTATGGCGTTACAGGCCGAATTATGTATGATAATTGGCATCAAGTGAAAGGTTTAATCAAACATCTCGATTTAGAGAAGATTGTTACTCATACATTTAAACTTGAAGAAGTAGAAAAAGCCATGGAGGTTATGAGAAGCGGAAACAGTGGTAAAATCGCTTTAATACCATAAGATTTTACAAAGGAGAGATAATTAGATGAGTAATGTTCATGAATTACAATTTCTAAAAGATAAACTTCAAGAACTAAAAGATACTGGAGTTTATCGAAAATTACCAGTTAATAGTGGTCCTTGTGATGCCATCATTAATTTAAATGGTAAAGAAGTTATAAATCTATCTTCAAATAACTATCTAGGTTTAGCCAATCATGAAAGAGTTAAAAAAGCCGCAATCGAAGCTGTTATGAAATATGGTGCAGGTAGTGGTGCTGTACGTACGATTGTCGGAAATATGGATATTCATGAAGAACTAGAAGTTTTATTAGCTAAGTTTAAACGTGAGGAAGCTGTTTGTGTATTCCAATCAGGGTTTGCTTGCAACTCAGGTACGATTCAAGCTATTACCGAAAAAGGTGATTTGATTATCTCTGATGAATTAAACCATGCTTCTATTATCGATGGTGTAAGATTATCTAAAGCTGATAAAGCGGTCTTTAAACATAGTGATATGGAAGACCTAGAGAACGTACTTAAAGAAAAACGAAATCAATATCGGAATGTTTTAATTATTACTGATGGCGTATTCTCTATGGATGGGGATATTGCTAAATTACCGGAAATTTCTGAATTAGCTGAAAAATATGAGTGTATGACCTATGTCGATGATGCTCATGGTTCAGGAGTATTAGGAGAAAATGGAAGAGGTACAGTTGACCATTTCGGTTTACATGGAAAAATTGATTTTTCCATCGGTACTTTATCAAAAGCTATTGGTGTAGTAGGTGGATATGTTGCTGGTAGCCAAACCATGAAAGAATGGCTCTTACATAGAGGCCGTCCAATCCTATTTTCCACTTCCTTACCACCAGCCGCCATTGGTGCGATTATGGAATCAGTTAGAATGTTGATGGAATCTAGTGAATATACTGATAAACTATGGGCTAATGCTCGTTACTTTAAAGAAAAGATATCACAATTAGGATATAATATTGGTAAGAGTGAAACACCAATAACCCCAATAATTATTGGAAATGAAGCTAAGACCATGGAATTTTCTAAAGCTTTACTAGAAAATGGTGTCTTTGTATCTGGTATCGTATTTCCTACAGTACCAAAAGGTACCGGACGTGTTCGTTGTATGATTACCGCTAATCATACTATTGAACAACTTGATAAAGCCGTTTCAATAATTAAAAAAGTTGGCGAAGATTTAAGAATTATATAATATAACTAGAAAATCCTAGAAATTTG
>DATCKO010000076.1:0-3089 GCA_036562215.1 Haloplasmataceae bacterium
CTTATATATGCTATTTTCATAGTTGGGTTTGTTTGTTTTATTATATTATTAATTTATTCTATAAAATTTTTAAAAGGAACTAAAACAATAAAAGTTAAGAAATATTTTATATTATTATTCATGCAATTATTATTTACGATAGGATTACTATATTTTGGAATTGATGTATTTAGAGATGGTACAGGAATAGTATCGGATAGTCCAATCCAACTTCCAAGAATTAATTATCCATATAATATGATATTAGCAATATTATCAAACGTTTTAACCATTTTTCAAATAATTCATATCTATTGTGTTTCGAAAAAAAGTTTAAAAATAACTTCATAAAAGGATTAACTATTCAATTTTAAAACGTTAAAATGCCATTTTATTGTTTTAGATAATTCTTAGAATATTTTTATTAAAAAAAAAAGATCTAAGATCTAAGGTATATTGGAACCTTATTTATACTTTGTTTTTGATTCAATTTATTATAATCCATGTTTGCCAATGACTTTAATGAGGTTATTTGTTGTGTTTAGTGAATATGTTTTGTAATTTAGAATTAAGAGTATAAGATAAATATACAAGTACTTAAAAAATAATAATACAACATGTGAAATTAAATATTAAAGAAAGGATGGGAAATTGATATGATAAAAAAGATTAATAATTTCGTTTATAAATTATTATTTATATTGTTATCTTGTACTGTAATATAGTAATAAGAATACAAAATGATTTAATTGTTAACGCCAATAGCACAGAAAGATTTTATGAATTAATGGATTTTAGTGACATTATCTATGATGATATGGTTGAAGAATATGATTATGTAGAATTGCTGGATGAAGACACAAGTGTTTTTATAGAATGGTTATATACTTTAGGATATGACTTTAATAATCCTGATGAAATGTTGTATGTAAAAAATAATTTAAATAAGTTCATTTTGAAAGCGATAAAATTAAACGTTATACGTGATATATTTCAACGAGATGATAATTCAATGATAGTTCCTATGTTTGGGGGAAATCAACATTATACAATCGTTGATGATTCCATTCAAATACTAAATAGAGATGGTTTGAACAATGTATATAATTTTTTCGTTAATAATTTATATGTTGAAGATAGTATGGATTTGGTTAGGAATGGATCAATAGATCCAGATTATGATGAAAAGATTAATGGAACTCATTATTATGTTTATGGTAGAGGGGGTGCTCAAGGTTATTATAAAAATAATGTTTTAGATGGTCTTGATGCGGATTATTCTATTAGTGCTAGAACTAGATTTGAAGAACATTATTCAACAGCAATATCTGCTTATAAGAATGGTAAATATTCCACAGCTTTTAATTCATTTGGTCGTGCGCTACATTATTTACAAGATGTAGCATCTACCCCACATGCAGCAGGTTTGATATATAAAGATGATGTTCCAGAACTGATATTTCCATATTATCATAATTATTATGAAAATTGGGTTGCATTAGTTTACAATACCCAATATCCTAGAGATAGTCGTTATATTGCAACAACAGCAACAAATTACTATCAGACAATATTAGATTATGATAATCCTAGCGAAATATTTAATTCTTTGGCTCAATTATCTGCTTCTTTTAAAGATAATTTGACTGCAGTAAAATCTGATATTACAGATCCTAATTATGAACCATATGTAGAAACAGCTTCTGCATGTATACCATATGTTCAACAATTAACAGCAGCACTTATGTATCGATTTTATGAAGATGTTACCAATCCTAATAGATATCCTCATTATATCAAAGATGGTTCAATATATTACTTAAAGAATGTAGGGAATGGAAAATATTTAGATATGGAAAGTTGGGGAAGTGACAATGGCACCCAGTTACAATTTTACACATTTCATGGGGACACAAATCAACAGTTTAAAGTTGTAATGCAAGAAGATGGATCATTTTACTTTTCTCCAATAAATGCTAATGATAACTCAAAAAAAATAACTATAAATAGTTCTGTTGTCCTATCAACAACAGGGACAAAAATCAAACCAGTATATTACAAAAATGGAAATTATAGGTTGATGTATGAGTCTGGAGATCGTAATTTTAAGTCTATATTAGTTCCTTTAGATGATATATTTGATGATCGTATTGTTTCAGCAAATTGGAATCCAAATAATAATTTGCATTATTGGAGCTTTGAAGAAGTAGTGAATTGTAGTATTGGTTCTAAACAATTATCTATTTCTCAATATGAATCAAAAAGAATAATATTTACTCCTTCAATTAGTAGGACATATACTTTTTACACTATGGGATCAACCGATACATATTTTGAAAATTTATATTATAGAGTAGGAACAGGTAATTCTAATTTATATCCGGTAATATTAACTCCTGACGACGATTCTGGAGAAGCATTAAATGCTCAATATACTGCAGAGTTAGTAGCAGGAAGAACATATATACTTTTACTAAAATGTTATGGTAGTAAAAAAGGAAACTCTGATTTTTTTATTAATAATTTTTATCCAGAAGTAATCCAAGGGCAAAGCAGTACTAGAGCTGATACTTATACTATTACTGATAATGGAAGATTTGATAATCCATATGACACGATTAATATTTATCAAATTACTGGGCATACATTATCATATTATAGGAATAATTATTACTCTACAATGGAAATAACTGTGCATTTTACTACATGGGAAAAAGATGATGGATATCAATATTATTTTATATATGATGGATCTACTTCTCCAACAAATTATATATATGAAAAGAAATTTGAGCATTACCCAGGTAGTAAGAATAGTACTCCTAAAAATTATACTTTTACAAGTACACATAGCATATACGATATAAATACGGATAATTTATATATTATGTATGGCGCATCAGGGTCACTTGCAGATACTTGGTATAATAATAATTTTTATGTAACAATAAAAGTGTATTAGATTATGTCGTAATTAAGATTTAAAATATTATAAAAGACAGTAACATTTATTTATATGTCTATTCAACTTTATATTTCATATTAGTAGATGATTTATAGGAGTTGATAAATGATGATTTTGATAACGAATTAAAAGATAAGTATAAAGT
>DATCKO010000079.1:0-12745 GCA_036562215.1 Haloplasmataceae bacterium
TATGTCTTTATAACAATGCCTAATTATTATCTAACTTTATATGCAAGATGGGAAAAGATAAAAGAAACATACACAATAACCTTTGATAGTCGAGGAGGTAGTCACGTAGAAAGTATTACAGCTGAACCAGATTCACCAATCACAAAACCAGAAAATCCAACAAGAGAAGGATATGTATTTTTAGGTTGGTATGAAAATATAACATCTAAAGAACCATATGCTTTTACAACGATGCCTAATAATAACATAACTTTATATGGTAGATGGGAAGAAATAATACTTGGAACCGAAGGCTTAGAATATGAATCTCAATTAGATGGTACCTATAAAGTAACTGATTATAATGGGCAAGAAAAAAATGTGATTATTCCAAATTTTTATAATGGAAAACGTGTTACTAAAATTAGTAGTACTACATTTAAGAATTGTACTAGTTTAACAAGTGTCATAATTCCAGAAGGAATAACAATTATCGACGACTATGCATTTAATAATTTACAAAGTTTAATAATATACGTTAAAGCTTCCTCAGAGCAAAGCGGTTGGGGTTACTTATGGAATGGAGGTAGACCAGTATACTATGCTATTACTGAGGTATTAGAATATAATGATATGCAATATATAATAATTGATGGAAATATAACCATAACACGTTATTTTGGGTATGAAACTATATTAGATGTACCTTCCAAGATTAGGGAATATAATGTAACTAGTATAGGTGATGGTGCATTTTCCAATTGTATAAACTTAATAAATATCACTATCCCAGAAGGTATAACAAGTATAGGTAATGGTGCATTTTCCAATTGTACAAGTTTAAAGAATATCACCATACCAAAAGGAATAACAAGAATAGCTGATAGTACATTTCAAGATTGTACAAATTTAACTAGTATTACCATACAAGAAGGAGTAACGACAATAGGACACCTTGCATTTTATAATTGTACTAGTTTAGCAAGTATCACTCTCCCAAATGGATTAACAAGTATAGGGTATAATGCTTTTTATAATTGCATAAGTTTAATCAATATAATTATTCCCGAAGGAGTAAACTACATAGGCGGTAGTGCATTTTCTAATTGTGAAAGTTTAACTAGTATAACACTCCCAGAAAGTCTAAAAAGTATAGGCTATTATGCATTTTACAACTGTATAAGATTTTACAACTGTATAAGTTTAAGAAGTATCAATTTACCAAAAGGAATCACTAGTATTGAATCTGGAACATTTTATAGATGTATAAGTCTAATAAGTATCACCATACCAGAAGGAGTAACAAGTATTGATAATGTAGCCTTCAGTCGATGTACTAGTTTAACTAGTATTACTCTACCAGAAGGATTAATAGAAATTGGTAGGTCTACATTTTTTGGATGTACTAGTTTAACTAATATCACTATACCAGAAAGCGTTACAAGTATAGACAAATATGCATTTGCCAATTGCATTAATTTAACTATCTATGCTAAAGTGTCATCAGAACCAAGTGGTTGGGATTCAGAATGGAATTTTTCCAATAGACCAGTATATTATGGAGTAGATTAAGTATTAGAATTTAATGGTATGCATTATTTGACTATTGATGGATAACGGTTGTACTAGTTTAACAATTTATGCAGAAGTTACTTTCCAACCAAGTAGTTGGATCCCTAACTGGAATAGTTCTAATAGACCTGTATTTTGGGGTTCAAGATAAACTCTTAACAAAAAATTCTGACAAAAAATATTTACTTCTGATTTAACTTAAAAGTAGACAAAAATTAAAGGCGAAATCTTTAGTTCTTTAAGTCTACTTTTGCTTTTTATATGCTTATAGTAAAAAACTGTCATTGAACAAACAATGACAGTAAAACAATTATAATTAATTGATATAATCATTTATTTTCCATGCGTTTTTTGCAAGTTGGACATATTCCTGAAAACTCTAATTTATGATTTAAAATGGTAAAATTAGTTAATTTAGCGATTTCTTTTTCATAATCCGCAAATGGGCAAAACTCTATATCAATCATTTTATGACATTCTTGACAAATGATATAATGTGTATGTTTATGTTTATTAAGAATATAACAACTCGTAGTATTATCTTTTATTAGTGGCTTTAATACAATGCCTTTTTCTAAAAAGGTATCTAAAATACGATAAACGGTTGAAAGATTTAAAGTAGGATATTTTTTATGACAATCTTGATATATCTCTTCAACGGTTAATGGTTCTTTGGCTTTTTTTAAGACATTTAAAACCATTAAGCGTGGTTTAGTCTTTTTTAAACCGGATTGGGTTAAAAGTGTTTTCATTTATTACACCACCTTTTATTAGGAAATGTGGGCTAATTTTTTTCTTAGATAAAATATTAAGAAAAAGATGCCGTTTAATACTACAATTGTCGCTCCAGTTGGAGTATTGAGAACTATTGATAATAGTATACCTAATATAATACTCAGAATAGATACTATTAGTGATATAATGATCGTCTTCTTAAAACTATTTGCTAGTTGAAGGGCAGTAACTGTTGGAAAAATAAGTAAACTAGATATTAACATTGTACCGACTACATTAATACCTAAAACCACTGTTAAGCTAGTTAAGATTGATATGAGGTAGTTTAAATACTTGGTTTTTAAACCAAGGACTTGAGCAAATTCTTCATCATAGGTTAGGGCGAATAAACTATTATATAAAAGTAAAATGGCTGTTGAAACTATAACTGTAAGGATAATCGCAAGAATTACTTCAGTATTGGTTACAAGAAGGATACTGCCAAATAAATAACTTGAAAGATTAACCGCAAAACCACTAGTACTACTAGCAATGATATATCCTAAAGCAATAGAAAAGGAGCCCACTAAACCTATTGCAGCATCACCACTAATCTCTGTTTTTTCATTTAATTTAAGAATTAAGATTGAGGCAATTGTAACAAGAGGTATTGATACATATAAAGGAGTAAATCCTAATAGTAGGGCAATCGCTATAGCCCCAAAACTAACATGAGCTAATCCATCACCAATTAAGGAATATTTTTTTAGAACAAGGAAGGTTCCTAAGAAAGATGAACTAATGGCTACTAATATTCCTACTAATAAGGCTTTTAAGACAAAACTAGTAGTTAATGCTTCAATTAATAAACTGATTATTTCTTTCATTTTCTATCCCTCCCGAAATCTTCCTTATTACCATAAAATAAAACTTTTTGGTTTAAGTAGAGGATTTTATTATTATCGTTTTCAATATTACTGATATCATGTGTAACATGTAGTATAGTAACTTTATTCTCTTTATTAATTTGTTGAAGAATTTGATAAAATTCCTCTTTAAACTTTGGATCTAAAGCACTTGTTGGTTCATCTAAGATTAAAATATCAGGGTTATTAACTATAGCACGAGCTAATAAGACTCTTTGTTGCTCGCCACCCGAAAGATAACCAATTTTACGATTTTTTAAATGGGATATCTTTAATTGTTCTAAAGTAGCATCAATTTTCTTTCTATCAGATAATGTTATGATTTGGGGATACTTTTTGGTACCTAAAAGACCTAAAGATACAACTTCTTTCACTGTGGCAGGGAAAATTTTGTCTTGAGTAGTAGTTTTTTGTGGTAAGTAACCAATATTATGCTTACTTAGTATAATTTCCCCTCTATACTCTTTAATAAGTCCTAATATAGTTTTTATAAAAGTTGTCTTTCCTGCACCATTAGGACCAATAATATTTATATAATCACCACTTTGAATGGTTAAGTTTAGATCTTTTAAGATTTCAATATTATCAATTATTACTGTTAAATTTTTTATAGTTATTATATCATTCATTATAACCTAACCCCTTTTTTAAGTTATCAATATTTTGATACATTAGTGTTAAATAACTTACGTTGTCTTCAAAATCCTTCTTTGATATATTTCCTCCACCATTTAGGGGTAACATATTGACATTTGTCTCTTCGACAATAACTTTAGCAACCTTAGGATTAACGGTTTCTTCATAAAATATTGTGTGTTGATTAGTTGTTTTAATTAAATTGATTAAATCGTTAATATTTTTGGGAGTAGGTAAGGAATCTGATGAAAAACCATTATATGGAGATATATATTCAATATCATAACGTTTAGCTAAATAGCCAAACACAAAATGACCAGCATATATGATCGTTTTAAATTGGACATTATTAAACAAATCTTGATAAGTTAAATCTAGCTTATCCAATTCTTTTTTATAGTTTTCCGCATTACTCTCATAATAGGTTTTATTAGTAGGATCAATGCTAATTATACCTTGAAGGATATTATCAATCATTATTTTCGCATTTTGTGGATCAATCCAAATATGAGGATCAATTTCATGATGGTGATGGTGATTTTCTTCATGCTCATGTTCTTCATCGATTAAATTAATGTTTAGACTAGAATTGATAACACGGTCTTTATCTAATACGGAAGTAATTCTTTTTGCCCATACTTCAAGAAAATCACCAGTATAAATAAAGAGTTCAGCACTTCTAATCTCAAAAATACTTCGTGGTTTTGGTTCGAAGGAGTGAGGTTCTTCACCAGGGGGTAATATTAAAATAACATCAAATTTATCACCTACAATGTTTTTCGTAAAATCATATAAGGGAAATAAGGTGGTGACAATTTGTGGTTTTTCATGAACTTGGTAAAATTGACAGGATTGCATAGTAAATAAGGTAATTATTAATAGAAACATAAATATAAGGTGTTTAGTGTGTTTCATATTTAACCTCCGAAGTATATGAATTTTTATCACTAAAAAATATTATGCATATTTATGAAAATAAATGCAAATGATTTGCATTTAGCTTTTAACAAAATAAAAGAGAGGCCTAACCTCCCTTTCAGTCCAAATAATTAACGACGAACATTATTTCTTTGTTGCTTTCTTGCTCTACGACATTCTGGACATCTTACTGGTTCATTTTCAAAACCTTTTTCTTTGTAGAATGCTTGTTCACCTTCTGTGAAAAAGAATTCTTTTCCACAATCTTTGCAAATTATTTTTTTGTCGGCCATGTTTCTACCTCCTTCTAAGATAGGGATAATATTTAGATTTACTTGACTTCTTAGAAGAAGGTAAATTAAATATTAGTTCCTAAATGATTTCTTATTTATTTTATCATAATAACTTTCAAAAAGCAAGAAATAATTGAAAGACTTATTAAGATATTTTTATTATATTCTTATGTAAAATTAATGTGATTATTCATATTGATAAAAAATAAATATAAATTGATTTTTTATGGTAAAATATATAATATGGAGGTCAAAAAATGAAAAATGAAGTTCTAAATTTAGTAAATAGTAAAGATTATCAGAGAATGACAATAAATGAAATCGCTAATAGTTTAAATGTTAATGATGCTGAATCTTTTAAATTACTTGTTAAATCAATAGTTGAATTAGAAGATGAACTAATACTTTATCGCGATAAAAATGACCGTTTTGATTTAATAGAACGTTTTGGGTTAAAACCGGGAATTATTGATATTAATAAAAAAGGTTATGGATTTGTTTCTTTATTAAATGAAGAAGCAAATGATATTTTTATTCCAAAATCAGCCTTAAATGGTGCATTACATAAGGATAAAGTATTAATAAAACTCTCAAAAAAAACTCATGGTGCTAGTCCTGAAGGGGAAGTATGTAAAATTATTAGTCGTGGTATAACTGAGATAATTGGTACTTATTATGAAGAAAATAATACAGGTTATGTAAAGAGTAATGATTTACAATTTAAGGCTAACATCATTGTAAAAAAAGCTAATAGTAGGGGAGCAGTTCCTAATCATGTCGTAAAAGTTAATATCATTAATTATCTTTCTGAACACCTCGTAGAAGGAAAAGTAGTCAAAATATTAGGTCATGTTAATGACCCTGGTATTGATATTTTATCAGTAGTCTATAAATACAATCTACCTACTGATTTTCCAGATAATGTAATCGATTATGCTGAGCAAATCAAAGAAGAGATAACTAAAGAAGATCGTATTGGACGTAGGGATTTAACTAATCAAATGATTATTACGATTGATGGTGAAGATGCCAAAGACTTAGATGATGCAGTAACGGTAAATAGGTTAGAAAATGGTAATTTTAAACTCGGGGTTCATATCGCTGATGTATCATATTATGTTAAAGAGAATGATCCTATCGATAAAGAAGCATATAAACGAGGGACAAGCATTTATTTAATTGATAGAGTTATTCCGATGATTCCTCATCGCTTATCCAATGGTATTTGTTCATTAAATCCTCATGTTGAACGCCTAGTCATTTCTTGTGAGATGGAAATTAATCATGATGGTGAAGTTGTAAAATATGATATTTTTCCCGCTGTCATAAAATCATATGCTAGAATGACTTATACCAATGTTAATAAGATTTTAGTTCATAAAGATAAGCAAATTATGAAAGAGTATGAATTATTACTACCTTTATTTAATGATATGTATGAATTATATAAAATCTTAAATAAAAGGCGTAAAAATCGTGGTGCAATAAACTTTGAGATGGATGAAGCTCTTATCATTGTTAATGATGAAGGATATCCACTTGATGTTAAACGTCGTGAACGAGATGTCGCTGAAAAAATAATTGAAGAGTTTATGCTTTGTGCTAACGAAACAGTAGCGGAACATTTTCATTGGTTAAATTATCCATTTATATATCGAGTACATGAAGACCCTGACCCAGAAAAAATTAAACGTTTCTACCGATTATGTAACGCTTTAGGTTATAAGATTAAGGGAAAAGAAAATGGTGTTCATCCTAAGACTTTACAAGAGATATTAGAGAAAGTTGAAAACACTAAAGAAGAGTCTGTAATAAATACTGTATTAGTTCGTTCAATGGCTAAGGCCCGATACAGTGAAAATAGTATTGGTCATTTTGGCTTAGCTACTGATTTTTATACCCATTTTACATCTCCAATTAGAAGATACCCTGATACGATGGTACATCGTTTAATTAGAGAGTTTCTTTTTGAATCGAAATGTGATACCAATAACTTTGAAAAATATAATAATATGTTAAAAGATATTGCCTTACATACTTCTAAATGTGAAAGAACAGCTGTAGATTGTGAGAGAGAAGTAGAAGATATGAAAAAAGCTGAGTTTATGGAGGATAAAATTGGTGAAGTTTTTGAAGGCATAATTAGTTCTGTTACTAATTGGGGCATATATGTGGAATTACCTAATACTGTAGAAGGTTTAGTTCATGTCCTAGATATGACGGATGATTATTATCTTTTTGATGAAAGAACCTATTCTTTAATAGGTGAAAAAACGAAAAAAATATATCGATTAGGTGATAGTGTAAAGGTTAAGGTTATTGGTGCTAGTAAAGAAACAAGAGAAATCGATTTTGAAATTGTGGGTGTTAAAGCTCGCGACCGGAAAAAAGAAAAAGTGAGAGGTAAAGATAAAGTCAAAAAAAGATCGAAGTAATAGAAGGATGTGATGTAATGAAAAAGGAGCAGGTAAGTTTACTAAAATTATTTTGGAAGTTCTTTAAAATTGGGATGTTTACTTTTGGTGGAGGTTACGCAATGATACCACTAATTGAAAGAGAAGTGGTTAATAATAATTGGATAGATAAAAAAGAAGTAACTGATATGGTAGCTATTAGTCAATCCATACCTGGTGCAGTTGCGGTAAATATGTCACTATTTGTGGGATATAAGATAGCCCAAAAAAAAGGTGCTATAATATCTGTATTAGGTTGCATTTTACCATCTTTTATAATCATATTGCTTATCGCCATCTTTTTTAAAAACATCCAAAATGAGGTAATAGTTCAGAATGCCTTTACGGGAATTCTTTCAGCTGTAGTTGCTTTAATTATTATATCAGCGATTAGAATTGGCAAAGTTGCCATTATGGATAAAATTACCCTTGTAATCACTATTATTACTGTCATTTTATTATTATTAGGGCAATATCTTGTAATAAGCCAAGTTCTAAAGGGGTTATTACCAATTCTTATTATTATTTCAGGTGCACTAACTGGTTTATTAATTTATTATTTCTTTCCTAAAAAAGTAAGAGAATTATTTAAGGAAGGAGATAATAAATAATGCTTATATTGTTATTAAGATTATTCTATACTTTTGCGAAAGTAGCCCTCTTTAATTTTGGTGGCGGTTTTGTCATGATATCCTTGATTGGTCAAGAAGTAACAGCTTTTAGTATTACTAATCAAGAATTTAGTAATATCATTGCGATATCACAAATCACACCAGGTGCTGTTGCGATTAATACCGCCACATATGTTGGATATAAGGTAGCAGGAATTTGGGGTTCTATAATAGCTACATTAGCGATTCCTGTTCCTTCCTTTGTCATTGTCTTTTTGGTGTCACCTATCTTAATTAAATATAAAGATCATAAGATTAATCGGATGATCTTTTATGGTATTAGAGCTGTCGTTGTAGGTTTAATTATAAATGCTGCTATAATTGTTGCTAAAACACCGTTTTTTAAGGCAAAATATCAGTTTTTAAAAGAATATAATTTACCAGCTAATTTAAATTTATTGAATTTTGGTAGTATAGGTATCTTTTTACTAAGTTTATTACTTTTAAAGAAATATAAACTTAATCCCATTTTAGTTATTGTAATAGCGGCTATTTTAGGGATTGTTATTTTTAATTTTAATATATAGATTATAAATATTTAAGGCATAGAAAATGCCTTTTTTTATTTAAAAAAAGGAAATAATTATATCAATTTTGTTGAAATAACATATATTATGTATTATAATAAACATATGAACAATCATTCATATGAGGTGTAAAAATGACTAATAAACATATTTGTGATTATCCTTTTATTCATCAAGAAGTGGTCGAAAAAGTTAGAAAGGAATTACCTAATGATGAGAATATAAATGATTTAGCCTCTTTCTTTAAAGTTTTAGGAGATAAAACACGGTTAAAGATTATCAGTGCTTTACTACATGCTGAGATGTGTGTATGTGATATATCTTATCTATTAAATATGAGTCAATCTTTAATATCTCATCAGTTAAAAGTATTACGCGACTCACATTTTGTGAAATATCGCCGTCAAGGGAAAGTTGTCTATTATTCATTAGACGATGATCATATTGAAACGATTGTTAAGTATGGATTATTACACATAAATGAAAGTGGTGAAAGGGATGAAGCAAAATAATCAGCATCAATTCGACATAAAAAATCTTAATTGTGCTAATTGTGCTCTAAAAATAGAAAGCAAAATCAAAAAACTAGATTATGTAACTGATGTAAATTTAGATTTTGTTAATAAGAAACTGAGAATAAGTACGACTAAATCTATTAAAGAGATATTACATGAGATAAATAAGATTGCTAGTAGAATAGAACCAGGTGTAAAATTTACCAATGAGTCTCATGAAGATAATCGTGAAATAATATTGAAAATAATACGTTTATTTATGGGGTTTATAATCTTTTTAATAGCTTATTTATCAGTGTTTACATTTCAAGTAAATATTTATTTATTTTTAGTATCTTATATTATTATTGGTAGTAGTGTAATATATAAAGCTTTAAAAAATATAATTAAAGGAAACCTATTTGATGAGAATTTCCTCATGATGATAGCGACATTAGCAGCTATTTATATTAAAAGTTATGAAGAAGCGGTCTTTGTTATGTTATTTTATGAAGTTGGTGAACTCTTACAAGATTTAGCTGTTAATAAGAGTCGCAATTCTATAAAGAAGCTTTTAGATATCGCACCTAAATATGCAAATGTTAAAGCTAATGAGAAAATAGTAAAAGTTAATCCAGAAGAAGTAAAACTTAATGATATTATAATTGTTAAGCCAGGAGAAACCATTCCTTTGGATGGTATTATTATAGAAGGAAAATCACAAGTTGATACTTCTAAACTAACAGGAGAATCAATACCAAGGTTCGTTGAAGAAGACATGGAAGTATTAGCTGGATTTATCAATTATAATGGTATTTTAGAAATAAGAGTGACAAAATTATATGAGGATTCACATATTAATAAAATTTTGGAATTAGTAGAAAATTCCCCAAGCAAAAAAGCTAAAGTCGAGAAATTTATTACGCGATTTGCCCGTATATATACTCCAATTGTGATAATACTAGCTGTAATGCTAGTTATAATACCTAACTTTTTCGTTAATGATTATATATTTTCCGATTATCTATATCGAGGAGCTATCTTTTTAGTAGTATCTTGTCCATGTGCCCTAGTGTTATCTATACCATTATCGATGTTTGCTGGACTTGGTGCTGCTAGTAGACATGGAGTACTTATTAAGGGCGGTAATTATCTGGACTTAGTAAATAAAGTTAATACGGTAGTATTTGATAAAACTCGGACGTTAACCAAAGGAAATTTAGTTGTATCCAAAGTTGAGGTCATAAATAATAAATATACAATTGATGATATGATGGAAAAAGCAATATATGCTGAGAGTTTATCGGATCATGCGACAGCTAAAGCGATTGTTAATTATCAAAACTTACCGATTAATAAAGAGCGTATTACTAATTTTACAGAAGTATTTGGTAAAGGTATTGTGACAAATATTGATAATGACCTAGTGATTATTGGTAATGATAAATTAATGCAAGAATATAATATTGAATTTGATATGCCTAAAGAAGTTGGGACTGTTTGTTTTGTAGCAATTAATAAAGAATATGTTGGATATATCATCATAAATGATGAAATAAAAGTAGAAGCCCAAAAAGTGATATCAGATTTGAAAAAACATGGAATTAATCAAACTATCATGTTAACTGGTGATAATTTTGCGGTTGCTAATAATGTTAAGGAGATACTTAATATTGATGAAGTATATGCGAATCTATTACCTGAAGATAAGCTTAATATCTTAGAAAATATTAAGCATAATCAAAATGGAATGGTTATGTATGTAGGTGATGGGGTTAATGATACTCCTGTATTAAAAAATGCGCATGTTGGATGTGCTATGGGTGCTTTAGGTAGTGATATAGCGATTGAAGCTAGTGATTGCGTAATTATGAATGATGATTTGAGTAAATTAATTACTTTAAAAAGAATAGCTACCCTTACTAATAAGAAAATATGGCAAAATATTTCCCTTGCATTAGGAATTAAGTTATTTGTCTTAATTCTAGGTGCCTTTGGTAATCTTTCGATGTGGATGGCCATCTTTAGTGATGTTGGTGTTGCCCTCTTAACGGTTTTAAATTCAATCTTGATTTTAAGACATAAATTATAAAAAAGTTCATTTACTTGAACTTTTTTTTTGAAATAAAAATAATATTAGATAATTTTTTAAATTTAGTATCATAATGATTATAGGTTTAGTATTTATATGATATAATATTATCAATAAAAAGAGGGTAGTACTATGAGAGAGTTTTTAAAAAAGTATCGTAAAAATCTTTTAATTGTAGTAATCATAGGCTTTATTGTCTATTTTTATATATTATTTAAAAATGATGCAAAGCTTATTATCGAAAAAATTTCACAAGTAAATATAATATATGTCCCAATTATTCTTTTCCTATTATTTGTTTATTTATTTTTTGAAGCACAAGTAATTTTTATATTAGCCAGAAAAAGAGTAAAAGGGTTAAAGATTGGTGATGCTTTTAGGGTGAACTTAGCAACCCAATTTTTTAATGCGGTTACGCCATTTGCATCGGGTGGTCAACCTTTTCAAGTTGTTTATTTGAATTCACGGGGAATTAAAGTGCGCGATGCTACTAGTATCGTTTTAATTAATTTCATAACTTTTAACATTGCCTTTCTTATATTAGGAATATTTAGTTTAATTTTTAAATTCAATTATTTTAACTATTATCTAGCTCAAGAAGGCTATCAATATATATTAATTATAGGTTTTATTGTTAATTTTTTTGTAACTGTGTTTTCTATTTTTTTAACCTATTCACGTAAATTTTATTACTTTTTTATTGAAGTCTTGCTTAAAAAGATCGCACGTTGGCCCTTAATTAGAAAGTTTAAACTAGAAACGAAAACAGAAAACATGAAAAAAGCTATCGATGATTTCAATATTGCGGTAAAAACATTTAATTATAAAGGATTATGGTTAATCTCAATATTTTACCATCTTATTAGAATTATCTGTTTTTACGCAATACCACTTGTTATCTTTATGGCATTAGGAGAAAATGTCAGTGGTAATGAATTTAATATTATCGTTGGTGCTTTCTTTGTGGCTATGGTGATGTCATATATTCCAACTCCAGGTGCAAGCGGAGGTGCAGAAGGTCTATTTTATATCATTTTTAGCATCTTTTTTAAAAATTCTATTATTGCCGCGTTATTGTTATGGCGTTTTATCACTTATTATATTTCATTATTAATTGGTTTTATTTCCTTGATTACTTTAAACCACAAAAAGAACTTAGTATATTTTGATAGCTTAGAAGAGGAGATGGTAGAAAATGAAAGATAAGAAAAGGTATCTTTATTTAGTTTTGGGGAATTTAATTTCTGCTTATTCTGTAATTTATATTTTAAGACCTAATGACTTAATGACAGGTGGTATTACAGGATTATCACGTGTTTTAGAAGTAGCAATATTAAAAGCCTTTGATTTACCACCTATGTTAGAACAATATTTATATAGCATAATCTATTATTTAATGGCTATTTTAGTATTAGTACTTGCCTATATATTCTTAGGTAAAGCTGATGCTTTGAAAATTCTCTTTTTATC
>DATCKO010000084.1:0-9625 GCA_036562215.1 Haloplasmataceae bacterium
AAAAATTAGATATTTTTGCTGATTATCAAAAAATTAATTATAAATTAGGTATGGGAAATATGTTACTTCGGCGTATCCGCATTAAAATGAAATGTGAAGCGATGGTAAGAAGTCGTTATGAATCTTGGTTTATTTCGGAAAATTTCCGGAAAATAAAAGCAGAAGATTCAAGTATGGAAAATCAAATAGTGCTTCTATGTGAAACTTATGTCACATTAAGAGATAAGCAAAGTTATAAAAAAGCTTTACCACATATAAAAGCTATAAAAGAAATTACCGATAATTTTGCCCATCTTTTTGATGAATCACTTTTACAAGTGTTTAATGAAAACAATGTGGAATTTGAAGTTATTTATGAGAAAACGAGAAATTAAATTATTTGACATAAGATAGTATCTATTATATAATATCATTGTTTTATATATATCCTTATTCAGAGCGATGGAGGAAAGAACCCTGTGAAGTCGCAGCAACCTCTTTAATGAAAGGTGCTTGTTCGAGGAAGCGTAAGCTTTACCAATAAGGAAGGAATTATCCGCCCTTGTTGCGGATTTTTTTATTATTTTGTATATTAAGGATATTATATATAAAACTAAAACATAAAGGAGGATAGCAATGGTTAAAGAGAGAAAGTTATTTACATCTGAGTCTGTAACAGAAGGTCATCCTGATAAAATATGTGATCAAATTAGTGATGCCATATTAGATGCGATAATTCAAGATGATAAAGATGCTAGGGTAGCATGTGAAGTAGCAGTTACAACAGGATTAGTATTAGTAATGGGAGAAATAAGTACTAGTACTTATGTTGATATTCAAAAAATAGTTCGAGATACGGTTAGAGATATTGGCTATGATCGAGCTAAATATGGATTTGATGCCGATACTTGTGCAGTCTTAGTAGCTTTAGATGAGCAATCTCCAGATATTGCTTTAGGAGTTAATAAAGCTTATGAGTACCGAGATCAAGATGTAGAAGAGATTGGGGCAGGAGATCAAGGTTTAATGTTTGGATTTGCGACTGATGAAACGGAAGAATTTATGCCTTTGCCAATTGTTCTTGCACATCGATTGACAAGAAGATTAGCTTTAGTAAGAAAAGAAAATATCATTCCATATTTAAGACCTGATGGTAAATCACAAGTAACTGTGGAGTATGATGAGTTTGATAGAGTGTGTCGAGTAGATACTATTGTCGTTTCTGCTCAACATGCTCCGGGAGTTACTCACCAAGAGATATATGAAGATATCAAAAAACATGTAATTGATGCCGTAATACCTAAAGAGTTACTTGATGATAAAACAAAATATTACATTAATCCTACTGGTCAGTTTATAATTGGTGGGCCTCAGGGTGATTCTGGTTTAACCGGTAGAAAGATTATTGTTGATACTTATGGAGGTTATGCACGACATGGTGGAGGAGCATTTAGTGGTAAGGATCCAACTAAAGTAGACCGTAGTGCTGCCTATGCTGCTCGTTATGTAGCTAAAAATATTGTGGCTGCAGGACTAGCTTCTAAATGTGAAGTTCAATTATCATATGCGATCGGTGTTGCTGAACCAACTAGTATAAGAGTTGATACTTTTAATACGGGAAAATTACCTGACAATGTCATAGTAGAGATTATTCGTGATATTTTTGATTTAAAACCAAGAGGAATAATTAAAACTTTAGATTTAAAACGTCCAATTTATAAGCAAACTGCTACATATGGTCATTTTGGAAGAAATGATTTAGATCTTCCATGGGAAAGATTGGACAAAGTTGATGTAATAAAAGAATATATAAGTAGAAAAAAACAACATAATGATTAATTATGTTGTTTTTTTAAGCACTCCTTTTGACATTCATAATTATCGGAATTATCATTGGCTTGCGTTGAATTTTATCATAAATTAGATTAGTTAAATAATCCGTAAGTTCATTTTTTATTTGTACGATATTTTTCTTTGTTTTAAGCATATCTGTGATAAAATTTGTTGTTTCTATTTCAATTTCTGATACTAATTCTTGGGAATCTTTTAGATAGATAAATCCACGAGATATAACATTTGGTTTCTTTAATACTTCTTTGGTTTTTAAATCAACATTGATAATAACCGTTAATAGACCATCATTAGATAATATTTTGCGGTCTCTAATGACGACATTACCGATATCACCAATACCACTTCCATCAACAAAGATAGCTCCTGATTGTACACTACCAGCGATTCTTGGTCCTTTACTAGAAAAAGCTAGTACTTGACCATTATCTAATACAAAAGTATTTTCTTTTTTAACACCACAAGTAGTTGCTAACTCCGCATGGATTTTTTGCATCCGGTATTCACCGTGAATAGGCATAAAATATTTTGGCTTCATAAGTTGAAGCATTAATTTTAACTCTTCTTGACCTGCATGTCCTGATGTATGTGTATCAGTTAAAGGACTATGAGTAATGACATCAGCACCTGCACGGAATAATTTGTTGATGGTATTACCTACACTAGTGGCATTACCAGGGATAGGTGAGGAAGAAAAGATTACGGTGTCACCAGGAATTATTGATATTTGTCGGTGGGTGCCATCAGCTATTCTTGATAAGGCAGCTAATGGTTCTCCTTGTGAACCTGTACAAAGTATCGTGATTTGGTTTTCATCCATGATTTTTAATTCTTCGACACCAATAATAGTATCTTTAGGACACTTTATATAACCTAGTTCTAAACCGACATTTAAAGTAGCTTCCATACTTCGCCCAAATACGGCTATTTTTCGATTCGTAGCGATACTAGCTTCTACTATTTGTTGAACACGATGGATATTAGAGGCAAAGGTAGCGACAATAACTCTTCCTTTAATACGGCGAAAGATTTCTTTAATACTATTTCCCACACTTCTTTCACTCATCGTAAATACTGGTAATTCACTATTAGTGCTATCTGATAATAAACATAAGACTCCTTTTTCTCCTAAATTGGCAATTTTCGCAAAATCAGCAATCGGGCCAATTGGCGTAAAGTCAAATTTAAAATCTCCTGTATGACATACTGTACCAACTGGTGTTTCAATCGCAATTCCAAAAGAATCAGGGATAGAATGATTGGTTCGGAAAAAACTAATCCGCATATGTTTAAAAGTAAAGACATCGTTATCATTATAGGTTATTAAATCACTTGCTTTTAATAGATGATGTTCTTCTAGTTTATTTTTGATGATTCCCATAGCTAGATGGGGAGAATATATTTTAGGAATTTTTACTTGTTTTAAAAGGAAAGGTATACCGCCAATATGGTCTTCATGACCATGAGTAATAAATAAACCCTTTATTTTATCTTGATTATCGATTAAATATTGATAATCAGGTATGACATAATCAATTCCTAATAAATAACTTTCTGGAAATTTTATACCAGCATCAATAATAATTATCTCGTCATTAAATTGAAAACAATAAGTATTTTTTCCGATTTCACCTAGACCACCTAAGGCAAAGATACCTAGTTCATTTGGTTTTAACAGTTCATTCATATAATTATGTATCAACCCTTTCTTAATATGTAGAATAATAACTGTATATATTATAAACTTTTATTAATAAAATGTCTAAAAGATTGGTAAAAAAGACCAATTTATTTTATAATAATGATAGACAAAAATACGGAGGACACATGAAGCAGAAAATTGTATTTATTGATATCGACGGAACTTTATTTGATAATGAACATAACTTAATTCATCCTTCTACAATAAAAGCACTAGCTAAATTAAAAGAAAAGAATATAAAAGTCTGTATCGCATCAGGAAGATCAATGGTCTTATGTCAAGAAGTGTTAAATCGATATAAGCTTTCTTGTGATGGTTATGTATTAATAAATGGTCAATATGTAATTCTAAATGAGGAAGTCATCTATAAAAATCCTTTACCAAAAACTTTCATAAATGAGTTTATTAGTGAATGTAAAAGAAAGCAATTAGATTATGGATTTATGGCTCTTGATGATACTTTTGTCTCATCGCATCGTAAAGAAGTCGTAAAATCATTTAGTGATTTTAAAATGAGCTTGCCAAGAGTCATAGTTCAAGAAGACTTAAGTAAAGAACTTTATCAAGCCCTCTTTTTTGACATTGATTCTATACCTTATTTTTCGCAAAAATTTGCGCAATATGTGAAGTTTATTATCTGGTCCATTAATGATGGTGCTGATGTCATACCATTATATGCATCAAAAAAAATTGGCATGAAGAAAATCATCGAAAAATTACAGATAAATCGAGAAGATGTTTATGCTTTTGGTGATTCATTAAACGATATGGAAATGTTAGAATATGCTAATATAGGGGTAGCTATGGGTAATGCTCATCCAGAACTTAAAAGAATAGCTAACTTGGTAACAGATGATATTGATAAGGATGGTTTATATAAAGCTTTAAAATTATTAGATTTAATTTAAAGGTGGTGTTGATATGGATGAAGAGATTATTAGTTCATTAAAACAGTTAGCCTTTGAAAAAAATGATGAAGAAGAATTAGCTAAACTAAAATCTTATTATGAAAATAGCGATAATATTGAAGAATTAAAGAAAATTTATGAATTTATTTTACAAAAAAATCCTAATTCACTTGATGTGTTAAGAGATTTAGCAGATATTTATATTAATAATGATAAAGATTATGATAAAGCTAAAGAATTTCTTCAAAAAGCTTTAAGTATTAATAATAATGATTCCGAATTACATTGTCAATATGGCTCACTATTAGAATTTAGCTTTGGTGAGTATGAACAAGCCAAGAATCACTATTTAAAAGCTATTGAATTAGATAGCCAAAATGTCGATGCTTATTTAAACTTATCTTGGCTTTATCTTGAACATTTCAATGATATTCATACTAGTTACATTGTGGTCCAAGAAGCTTTAAAATATGTAGAAGATAGCGAAATTTATTCACAAATGGGTTATATTGAGTTAATGAAATATCATGATTTAGATAATGCTTATGATCATCTTCAAAAAGCGCTAGAATTAGATAAAGATAATGATTTAGCTTATACATATTTAGGACAATTATATATCATTGAAAAAGAGTATGATAAAGCTAAGGAAATCTTTTCTTTAGCTCTGAAAAGAGAAAAAGTTAATGATTTATTAATTATGGAATATGGTAAATTATTAATTGTCCAATATAAGGATTTTAAAGGGGCAATTGCCGTTTTAGAGAAAGCCGTTGAAATTTTCCCAGATAAAGTAATCTACTATGCCTATCTAGCAAACTTACATTTTGTATTAGGAGAAGTAAATGAAGCTAAGAAATATTTACATAAAGCTGAGGACTATGTGATAGATGAGCAAGAAGCATTACTTATGATTGGTTATCTAAAAGTTATGTTAGATGATAATAAAGAAGAAGCATTAATGTATTTTGAAAAAGTCATTGAGTTAAATCCTACAAATTTGAACGCTTTATCCTTTATAGGTTTTTATAATTTAATTAATAATCAACATATCGATACAGCCTTAGACTATTTTAAAAAAATTGCTGATTTAAGTAATGATAATTTTATCATTCATTTTATCATAGCACAAATCTATTTACAATATTATAATGATTCAACTCAAGCTTTAGATTATTTACTTAAGATAAATTTAAACTCTTTAGGCAAATTAGAGCAATCCTATTTATTATATGTGATAGGAAGTATCTATGAAAAATATGTGCATAATAATCACTTAGCTTTAGATTATTATGAAAAAGCTTATCTTATAAAACCAGATAAATTTTTAGAAGAAGTCATTAATCGGATTTATGAAAATGATAAAACAATTATTAATTAAAGCCCAAATAAAAGAGGTTATAGATTACTTTATAACCTCTTTATTTAAATTCAATCGGATTTACATCATCAGGTACATAGAATGGATTATCTTTATTTATACGGTCCATAAATAATATACCATTGAGATGATCAATTTCATGTTGTAAAACAATGGCAATATAATCTTTAACTCGTAAGGTGATAGGAATTATGTCACCATTTTCTTTTAATTGTAGGGCTTTAATCGTTACTCGTTTAGGTCTAATTACAAAACCAGATATTTCACGGTCAACTGATAAGCAACCTTCACCTGAGATTAAAAAAGTGCTTTCCACAGAATGGCTTATGATTTTAGGGTTTATTAACATATAATCATAGAGATTGTTATTTTCATCATTAGCATAAATAGCAAGCATTCTTTTACTTATATTAATTTGTGGTGCTGCAAGTCCTACTCCTGCTCGTAATTCATATTTTTGGGCTATTTCCTCATTTTGCGAGTTAATTAAAAATTCCCGCATTGAAAATAAAATCGATTTATCAGTCTCAGATACTGGTAAAGTAACTTCAAGAGCTGGTATCTTAAGTGTAGGATGACCTTCTCTTATGATGTCTTTCATGGTAATCATAATATACCTCCAGTTTCATTCTTATCATATTATAGCAAATTCATACTAAAAAGAAAAGAAAGATACTTATAGTGATAAAAAAAAGGAAGCATGAAGCTTCCTAGGAGTTTCTAACGTGGAAAGTAACAAGTACAACCAATTATTACTAATAAGATAAATAATACTAATATTAATGCATAACCAAAACCATAACCTTTACTATAGCAACAGAATTGAGGTTCACAGCAATTAAATCCGCCATATCCATATCCAAAATTAGCGCCACCGTAATACATGAACACCCCTCCTTAATATTAGTCAATATTAATATATGGGATAAAACTCATAAAGCGTGTGTATTTTAACTAATTTTCACATTTTGATTTACTAATAACTACCAGTAAAATAAATAAAACGAGTATTAGGGCATATAAATATCCCCGTGAAGCATCATAATTATAATAAGGATACATAAATTTCCTCCTTACCCAAGGCTTATCTTTTTATAATATATGTTTTAGTCTAGAAAAAAGTTATTATTATGCACATTTTTAGTAATTATTTATATTTTATTATTAGAAAGGTGTAAGGAGGTATTATATGGGGACTTCTATTGAAGAATTCAAAGAATTTGTTAAACAATATCCACGTTTAAAATATGAAGTTAGGGAAGGTAAACGAACTTGGCAATCTATCTATGAAGAATGGACATTGTTAGGTGATGATGGTAGTTGGGATGCATATAAAGAAGTAAATAATAATAGAAATAGTAGTGGTGAAGGCCAAGAGTTTATCCACAGTGCCTTAAAATATATAAAAAAATTAAATCCTGATGATATAACCAAAACTATCAATACTGTACAGAAAGTACTAGGCATTGTGCAATCCTTTAATTCTGGTAGAAAGCCAAGTAATCGGATCAATTATACACCAAGAAGAAGAGTTGACCCATTATTTAGACGTTTTGATGATTATGATGACTAAGACGATAATGGCTGATTTATATAAAAATAATGAGTTATTGTTTTACTTACGCACTCATCCTGAATGGTATAAAGTAATACATCGTTATCCAGAAAGTTATAAACAATTTCAAAAAATCGCAAAAGAAGAGTTAAAATTAACCTTTAGTCATAAAGTGGATCGTTTTAAAAATCAGGTTCAATTATTGAGTTTAATCAATGAATATATGAAACGTTAATTTGTGAATAATTTCATTTTAAGGTTTACTAAAAAGTCATAATGATGTATAATGAATATGGTTAATATGGAGGAAGTAAATGGATTACAAAGGTATAATTGAGAAAACATATGAATTAGTTGATACTATAAAAAATAGTGAAGAATATAAGTCTTATTTAGAATATGAAAAGCTAGTTCTTAATGATAAAACAACGCAAGAATTAATTAAGACATTTAATTACTGGAAAGAGAAATACATTGAGGCTAGTAATTATACCACCTATTATCCTGGCTTTAGTGATATAAAAAAACATTTCCAAGAAGCTAAATTAGCATTAATGAATAATGATTTATTTAAGACATATAAAATATATGAAAAACAAATTACAACATATATTAATGAAATTGAATTTCGAATCAAAGAAGTGCTAAATATCAAAGAAAAACATGGTAAAATATTCATTAGATAAGGTGATGAGTGTGGAAGTATCAAGAAAGCTAATAATTGTATATTATAATAATCAACAATGTCTAAGAAAAATAGCTCAATACGGTAATTTAATTTATCATTCTAATAAGTTACATTATGCATATTTATATGTTGATGAAAAAAACGCCAAGGCCATCATGGAAAGTATCAAAAAGATAAATGGTGTTACAAAAGTCGAGTTTTCTTTAACGGAAATGTCCGATTTTACATTTATTTTATAAGAAGGAAAAATCCTTCTTTTTTTTGTTGACTTTCATTAAAATAGTGGTATAATACTACTGTCAAGTAAATATACTTAACAGTAGTAAAAGGAGGTAATATAAATGGTAAAATTACGTATTCAACGTTTTGGAGCAAAAAAACGTCCATTCTATCGTATTGTTGCTGCGGATAGTCGTTTTCCACGTGATGGAAGATTTATTGAAATAGTAGGAACTTATAATCCTTTAACTGAACCAGCAGAAATTAAAATTGATGAGGAAAAAGCTTTAAAATGGTTAAATAACGGAGCTCAACCTACTGATACAGTACGTTCTTTACTTTCTCGTCAAGGAATTATGGCTAAATTTGCGAATCAAAAATCAGGTAAATAATTATGAATATCGAGAATTTAATTAAAACGCTTATTGAACCATTAGTTGACCATAAGGAAGACATTTTTGTTAAGCAATTTCCAGAAGATGTTGATGGACACATCGTTTATGAAGTAATGCTTAATAAAGATGATATTGGTCGAGTAATTGGTAAAAATGGAAATGTTGCCCAAGCTATTAGAACGATATGTTATGCCGCAGCATTAAAAAACAATCAAAAAGTACGTATTAATATTGATCATTTTTAAAAAAAAACCTATTCACTGATAGGTTTTTTATTATGTAATTCTTTTAGTTTTGGTTTAAAGAAAATAAATGTTTCACTCAGTATTATATAAACGGGAATTGATATTAATAGACCAATAATACCATTAAGAGATAAACCAGTTAGCATTATAGCTAGAATCATTAATGGGTGTATTTTTAGTTGTGTACCAAAAACAATAGGTTGTCCAATATTTCCATCAAGTTGTTGCATAATAAATATAACAATTATTGAACCAACAAAAAGGTATGGTGATTGAAACAAAGCATAAATCCATAGTGGGAAACCACCAATATAAGGACCTATATAAGGTATGATATTAGTAAAAGCAACAATAATAGCAAATACTAAAGCATTAGGCATACCAAGGATTAATAAAAAGATTAGGGTACCTACAAACATATAAGCCATTACAATTATTTGTCCCCTTATATAAGCTCCGAGTTTTTTATCAATATTTTTTAGTAATTGAATCCATTCACTACGTTTATGTTTGATAAGAAATTTGGATAATTTATTATAAAATAAAGAATAATCCTTCATCATCATAAAAATTAAGATTGGAATAAAAATAATAATCCAAAAAGATTTTAATGTAAACATTATACCAGAAATCATCGAATTTATTATCGTTTCACCTGTTTTAGCACTTATAATATTTAATACATGTTTTAAGGTATTATAT
>DATCKO010000086.1:0-10213 GCA_036562215.1 Haloplasmataceae bacterium
TGTTTGTACTGATCAAAAATTATCTTCGGGATTAGAAGAAATAATTAATATAGTAATAAGTAGTTATGGAAAATTTACTGGAAGTCAATTGATAAGTTTAACGCATGAAGAAGAACCTTGGCTACAAACAAAAAGAAATACAGTTATTGAAATGGATTTAATAAAAGATTATTTTGAAAGAGTTTATGAAATTAGGGTGAATTAAAACACCCTTTTTTTATTATGTATATAGTAATCTAAAAATAAGTTATAAAATTCAAGTTATAAGTATATACAAACTATTTAAATTATTGTATATGTATAGACAATATATTTTTTTTATGATAGACTAATAACATAATAATATTTGTGAGGTGCTATATGATAGGTTTAACTAAAGAATATTTTGAAAAACAAAAATCAATATATACCATTACAGAAATACTACAACAACCTAATACATGGTCTAAGACATATGAAATTATTAGAAGTTTTAAAAAAGATATCCAAAAGTTTATGAGTCAGTTTGATGATAAGACTGTAATTTACTTATCAGGTGCTGGTACTAGTGAATTTGTAGGAAATACGATAGTGTCTTACATTAATGATTTAGGAAGATATAATGTAAAATCAGTATCAACAACTGATATTGTCCTTGAGCCAAAGAAATACTTTCATATGGGTAAAAAAACCTTAGTTGTATCTTTTGGAAGAAGTGGTTCTAGTCCTGAATCAGTAGCCACTGTTAATTTTGCTAATCAATTATGTGATGATATCTATCATTTAATTGTGACTTGTAATAAAAATGGTGAATTAGCTCAATCAGCAAAAAATAATAGTAATTACTTTTTAATAACCTTACCAGAAGAAACTCATGATAAATCATTTGCGATGACTAGTAGTTATACTAATATGATGCTAGCAACAATTCTTGTTTTTGATATTGATAATATTGAGAAATATCAAGATTTCCTAAATGATATAGTTTTTCTTGGTAATAAATTAATCAATGCTAACTATACCCTTATTGATGACTTAACCACAGAATTTCCTTTTTCTAGAATCATCTATTTAGGTACAGGTTCTAATAAGGGTATGGCTCAAGAATCGGCCTTAAAAATGTTAGAATTAACCGCTGGTAAAATACCAACACTATATGATTCACCACTAGGATTTAGACATGGACCAAAATCAATCATTTGTGAAAAAGCCTTAACCGTTTTATTTATGAGTGATGATGAGTACACTAGAAAGTATGAACTTGATTTACTAAAAGAAATGTTACATGAAAAAGAAGGTAATGAATTATTAGTTATTAGTAATCGTCCTTTAGGTGAAAAATTAATAGGTTTAAATTATCAATTAGAGTTTAATTATCCTAAAACTCTTAATAATATGGCTTTAGTCTTCCCTTACATCATATTGGCGCAACTCCTAGCATTAAAGAAAGCTATTCAATTAGGAATATCATGCGATAATCCTTGTCCTAAAGGAACGGTTAATCGGGTTGTCAAAGGTGTAAGAATATATAATATCTGAGGTGAGAAGATGATTAACACAAAGGAAATGTTAAATAAAGCTATGAATGAAGGTTATGCCATACCTGCTTTTAATATACATAACTTAGAAACATTAAAGGCTGTTGTCGAGCAAGCAGAAGTTATGAAATCACCAGTAATTTTAGCTGCTACTCCAGGTACTGTTAAACATGCGGGATTAGAATATCTAATGGCCTTAACCGAAGTTGCAAGTAAGTTATACTCAATTCCTGTGACTTTACACTTAGATCATCATGAAGATGTCTCAGCTATTAAAAAAGCGATAGATTTAGGTGTTAGATCAGTAATGATTGATGCATCTTTATATGATTTTGAGACCAATGTCAAAATTGTTAAGGAGGTTACAGATTATGCTCATCGCTATGGGGCAACTGTAGAAGCAGAACTAGGAAAACTTGGTGGACAAGAAGATGATTTATTAGTAGATGAAAAGGATGCTATGTACACTAATCCTAAGCAAGCAAAAGAATTTGTTGAGCGAACCAATATTGATTCTTTAGCTGTCGCTATTGGTACTGCTCATGGTGTATATGAAAAAGAACCAGTATTAGATATTGAGCGCTTAAAGGAAATACGAAAAATAGTAGATATTCCATTAGTATTACATGGGGCTTCAGGTGTACCTTTTGTGCAAGTGAGAGAATGTATAAAGGCTGGTATTTCTAAGGTTAATATTGCGACTGAGTTAAAAATTCCTTTTGCGAATGGTTTAAAGAGTTACTTTAAAGAACATCCTGAAGCTAATGACCCACGAAAATATTTCCAAAACGCCATTGAAGAAATGCGTAAAGTTGTTTTAGAAAAGATTAATATGTGTATGAGTAATTCTCGAGTATGGTAAAGGGGATTTTAGATGAAACCAAAGTATTTAAAGATTTATGAAGATTTACTTAAGAAATTAGAAAATAAGACTTACGATTATGGTGATATGTTACCAACAGAGATGGAACTATGTAAGATATATGGAACTAGTCGCATGACTATAAATAAAGTCATTCAAATGCTGCAAAATGAAGAACGAGTTATAAGAAAACGCGGAAAAGGGACTTTTGTAGTTGAACCTCCTCTTAACAAAGATATATTGAAGTTAACTTCTTTTTCTGAAGATATGGAAAAAATAGGTAAAGTACCGGGGGCTAAATTAATTGAGTATAAAATCACTTTTGATGTCGATGAAGATATTAAAGAACATTTAAAGTTGGATGATACAGATTTTGCTCATATTATAAAAAGAGTTAGAACTGCAGATAATGAACCTATTGCTTTTGATATCGATATCATATCTTCAAAAATCGCAAACAAATTAGATATAGAAAAATTATCTGGTTCCATATATTCATACTTAGAAAGTGATTTGAACATTAATATTGCCTATTCGGATTTTACGATTAAAGCTGCTCAAGTTAGTTATGAAGTTGCCAAATATTTACATTTAGAAGTTGGACATCCCATTTTATTAGTAAAACATATCACCTATATGAAACAAGGCCTACCATTTGAATATTGTTATACTTATTATCGAGCTGATAAATATTCACTAAATATAAGGGCGTATCGTTAGTATGAAAAAATTATTTGTTTTTGATATTGATGGTACTCTAATTGATCCTAAAACTCATAAGATGCCAGAATCAACTCTTAAAGCTTTAGCTATTTTAAGAAACCAAGGTCATATTCTTGGTATTGCTACAGGAAGAAATAAAACCCAAGTTCAAAAAGCATTAGATTATACATACTTTGATTTGGCTATTATGTGTAATGGTGGCTATGTAGAAATTAATGGAAAAGTAATTATTAATGAGCAATTTAATCATAGTGAAAAAATTAAGGTTGTAAATGAAATTGAAAAAAATAACTTAATATATGGAATTATGACTCATGATAATATTTATGCTATAAATACTAAATCTGATAAGGTTAAGAAAGTTATCGATTATTATAATATTAATTTTCCAATTGAAGCTTCGAACCTTATTGAAAAAGATGTTTATCAATTTAATATTTATGAAGATATTGATACCATACCTTTATTATCATTGAGTAAAGATGAATATATTATTAATACTTATGGGTGTTATGGTTATGACATTGTTTTAAGTCGTGTAACTAAAGGCTCTGCCTTAAGTAAGTTATTAAAGTATCTAAACATTGCTAAAAATGATTGTTATGCTTTTGGTGATGCTGATAATGATATCACCATGCTTAAAAATGCCGGATTTGGTGTTGCCATGGGAAATGCATTAGAACAAGTTAAAGCACATGCTAATTATATTACCAATGATGTTAGTAATAATGGTATTTATAATGCTTTAGTGAAACTAGGATTTATAAAGTAGGTGATAAAGTGATTCTTAAAAATGTGATGATTGTTAATAGTGATAAAACATTAGAAAACGGTTATGTCAAAATTCAAGATGGTAAAATAGTAGAAATTGGTACTAATTACTATGGTGAAGGTCTTAATCTCGAAGGAAATTACCTTCTACCAGGTTTCATTGATATTCACATCCACGGAACTAGTGGTGTTGATGTAATGGATGGAACAACTGAAGCGCTAGATATTATGACAACTAATTTAGTAAAAGAGGGGACCACATCGTTTTTACCAACAACATTAACACAGTCTAAAGAGAACATTAAACAAGCCCTAAGAAATGTTGCTTTATATCGTGATAATAAAAATGGTGCACGAATCTTGGGTATACATTTAGAAGGACCTTATATTGATACTAAATATAAAGGAGCACAAAATGAAGCCTATATCCAAGAACCAACCATAAGCAATATAAAAGAATATTTAGAAGTTGCCCAAGGCAAAATTAAAATCATCACCTATGCTTGTGAAAGAGCAGCAGTGGAGTTTACCAAATTTATTGCTGACAATGGAATTATTCCGAGTGTTGGACATAGTTCAGCTACTATGGAACAAGTTTTAAGACATGTTGATTATGGTCTAAAACATATTACACATTTCCATAACGGTCAATCTCCTCATCATCATAGAAATCCTGGGGTTGTAAGTGCTGGATTATATTGTGATGAACTTTCTACAGAATTAATTGTTGATGGAATACATCTTCATAAAGATGTCGTAAAGTTAGTTAACAAAATAAAGACGAAGAATAAGATTGTTTTAGTAACCGATTCAATGATGGCTAAAGGATTACCTAATGGCTTTTATACTCTTGGTGGTTTAGATGTTGAGAAAACCGATAATGAAGTAAAAACTTTATCAGGTTCATTAGCAGGTAGCATTTTACAGATGAAAGATGCAGTAAAAAATTATCTTAAGTTTACTGGTTGTTCTTTAAATGATATTGTTTCTATAACTTCATTAAATCAAGCAAAACATTTAAACCTTGATACACAACTTGGTAAAGTAGAACAAGGTTATATAGCTGATTTAGTAGTATTAGATAAAAATTATGATTTATTACATACCATTCGTGAAGGTAAATTCGTTTATTCTAAAGAAGGAAGATAAAGATGTTAACTATTACCTTAAATCCATCCATAGATATTAGATATAGTATTGATAATTTTCAAATCGGATGTGTACATCGGACAAAAGATTTTGCGTATACACCAGGTGGTAAAGGGATCAATGTTACTAAAGTAATTACGCAATTAAAGGAAAAAGTTTATGCAACTGGTTTTCTTGGTGGAAGTTCTGGTCACTTTATTAGAACGAAATTAGATGAGCTAAAAATAGCACATCAATTTATTGATATTAAAGGAAATACAAGACAATGTATTGCGATTTTATCAAATGATAATAGTCAAACTGAGATCTTAGAACCAGGTCCAATTATTAGTAATAATGAATTTTTAATGTTTTTAAAATTATATGAAGCACTATTAACAGAAGTTGATATAATCTGTGCATCTGGTAGTATACCAAGAGGACTTCCTATTGACATCTATAAAATGCTGATAGATAAAGCTAGGTTAAGTGGTAAGAAGTTTTTATTAGACACAAGTGGAGAAGCATTACAATTAGGTATTGAAGCTAAGCCTTATTTAATTAAACCCAATAAGGAAGAGTTAGAAACCTTAATAGGTAAAAAGCTTACTTCTGAAAATGATATAATTAGTAGTGTTAAACCTTTACTAGATAAAGGAATAAACATTGTAGTTGTTTCTTTAGGTGGCGAGGGGGCCTTAGCATTTCATGACAAGACCATGTATAAGGCAATAATTCCCCAAGTGAAGGTTATGAATCCTGTTGGTTCTGGTGATTCGATGTTAGCAGGTTTTGCAGTAGGTTTAAAAAGAAACTATAGTATGGAGAAAATTGTAAAACTTGCTACAGCGTGTGGAACAGCAAATGCGATGGAAAAAGAAACTGGTAAAATAAACTTAGATAATGTTAAAATGCTAATAGACAAAACAAAAATATTAGTTAAAGAAATTGATACAGAATAAATTATAGTTTTATTCGAAAAATCTTGACAATGCCTACCATTATAGAGTAATATAGATGTATAACTGGTACGGACAACATTTCAACATAACAAGTAGATAGGAAGGAAGATTTCTAATGAAATATCTAGAATACTATGCCAATATAAAGGAGCAATTAGAGAAGCAATTTAATCAAGAAGGTAAAAATATTGAAAAGGCTGCAGAGTATTGTGCTCAATCAATCATGAATGATCGTTTAATTCATGTTTTCGGTTGTGGTCATTCACAAATGTTTGCCATGGAAGTATTTTACCGTGCTGGTGGACTTGTTCAAGTTAATCCATTATTAATACCACATATGGCTTTATTCCCTAAAGCTAAATTAAGTACTCTTCAAGAAAGAATCGAAGGCTTTACACCTAATTACTTAGATTTAGAGAATACTGACGAAAAAGATACAATGATAATTGTTTCCATTTCTGGAAGAAATGCGGGAGTTGTCGATATGGCTCTAGCTGCTAAAGCCAAAGGCATGAAAGTAATTTGCTTGACATCTCTAGATTTCTCAGATAGTGTTAAATCACGTCATAGTTCAGGTAAGAAATTAAAAGATGTTGCTGATGTCATTATTGATGTGAAATGTATCAGTGGTGATGCTTGCTTAAGTGATGAGAGAATGGAACCAAGATTCTGTGGTACATCGACGGTTTTAGGTATGGCAATAATGGAATCTATTGTAGCACAAACTATAGAGAATTGTCTCAATAAAGGTTTTATTCCACCAGTATATGTTAGCTCTAATCTCGATAAAGGGGATGCGATAAATCAAAAACATATCGAAAAATATAAAGCAGTAATTGGTTGTTTATAATTAATTACGAGGAGGTTACAATATGAAAATCGTAACAGTATGCGGATTAGGTATGGGCTCTAGCTTAATATTGAAGATGACCGTTCAATCTGCTTTAAAAGAATTAGGTATTAAAGCAGAAGTAGAGCATTGGGATATGGGAACTATTAAAAGTAAAGTTGCTGATATCATCATCACTACCACCGGATTTACAAAAAATTTTGAAGGTCAAAACAATGTCATTTTTATCAATAACATAGTTGATAAAAAAGAAGTTAAAGAAGCTCTTGAAAGATACTTAAATAACAATAAATAAATATTTATAGGAGGAAGAATATGTCACAATTATTAGATTTTATTATTAATCTATTTAGAACACCAGCAATTATCCTTGGAATAGTTGCGATGATTGGTCTAATCGTTCAAAGAAAGAGTTTTGGAGATATATTCTCTGGTACGGTTAAGACAGCATTAGGTATGCTAGTGCTTGCAGCTGGTTCAGGTTTAATTGTCAGTGAGATTCTACCATTTGTTGATTTATTTCAATCTGTTTTTGGATTAGAAGGATTTGCTACTGGTTCCGAAAACATTGTATCAGCTATGCAAGGTGTTGCTGTAATTGCTTCTTCAAGTGCCTTAATCATGGCTATTGGTTTCTTAGTAAACGTGGCATTAGCTAGATTTACACCACTTAAATATGTGTTCTTAACAGGACATATGATGTGGATTGCTTCTGTATCAATTGCTTATAGTTTATATGTATTAGGCTTATCAGAAACATTAATAGTTATATTTGGGTCACTATTACAAGGTGTTGTTTTAACATTATTACCTGCAATTTCTCAACCAATTGTTAGAAAAGTTACTGGTTCTGATGACTTCGCTATTGCTCACTTAACTACTTTAGGTACAGTTTCATCTGGTTATATTGGTGGACTTCTTGGTGACAAGTCAAAATCAGCAGAAGATATTAAATTACCTAAATTCTTAGAATTCTTTAAGGATACCGCCATTTCCGTATCAATCGTTATGTTATTCTTCTATCTAGTAGTTGTAATTGCCGCAGGTCCAACTGCTGTTGGTGTATATGCTCAAGGTCAAAACTACATCGTATTTGGTATCTTAAAAGCTTTTGGTTTTGCTGCTGGTATATTAATCTTACTTCAAGGGGTTAGATTAATGTTAGGTGAACTAGTGCCATCATTTAAAGGTATATCTGACAAATTAGTTCCAGGTGCTAAACCAGCTCTTGATGTTCCAGCATTATTTGGTTTTGGTCAAAACTCATTAATGATTGGTTTCATTACTGCTGTTATTGGTATGATCGTTGCTATGTTTGTAAGTTCATTAATATTAAATGTTACACCTTTAGTGTCAATTATCGGTGCTTTCTTCACAGGTGGTGTTGCTGGTATTATGGGTAATGCTACTGGTGGACGTCGTGGTGCTGCTATTGCTGGATTTGTTTATGGATTCTTATTAATCTTCTTATCTGGAGTATTATATAAGATGTTTGACTTCAGTGCTATTAATGCTGCTGGTCTTGGTCATGACTGCATCGACGTAATGATATTAATGATGTTCTTAAAATATTGGTATGTTGGTGTTCCAATTATCATTGCTGCTTACGTCTTCTATAGTTTCTTAGAAGTTCGTTATCAAAAAAGAAATTCTCTTTAATCAAGAATTAAAATAATATTGAAATAATAGAAGAATTAATGAGTAAAATGTATTTTTTACTCATTAATTCTTTAAAAATAAATAAAGGAGTGGTATCATGTTGTTAGAATTATTTAATGAGCAAACAGTAAAAATCCATCAATCAGTTAAGGATTGGATTGAAGCAGGGCATGTAGCGGGAGATTTATTAGTTAAAGAGAATATTGTTGAGCCTAAGTTTATCGATGCCATGATAGAATCAGTCAAGAAGTTTGGTCCATATATTGTTTTAACTGAAGGTGTAGCATTATTTCATGCTAGACCTAATGAAGGGGTAATAAAAATGGGGATGAGCTTAGTTGTCTTAAAAGAAGGGGTTAGTTTTAATGTTCCAGATAAGGATCCTGTATATTTAATTTTTGTACTAGCTCCAGAAAATAATGAATCTCATTTAGCTGCACTTGCCGATTTTGCTAAAATATTAGAAGATAGTGAGGCAATTAACAAAATTAAAAATGCTCAAAATTATGATGAGATAATGGATGTAGTAAAAAGTAAATTACAGTAGAACTTGGAAAGGGTGATTCTATGCTTAATAAGGCTAATAAACTCCCTTTGTATTATCAGCTTTATGAAATTATTTTGAATCAAATTAATTCTGGCATTTTTAAAGAACATGATAAAATTCCTTCGGAAAGAGAATTTTGTGATAAGTATAATATTAGTCGATCTACGATTAGACAAGCCATTAATGAATTAGAAAGAGATGGATATGTCTATAAAAGACATGGTAAGGGAATATTTGTTTGTCCTAAAACTTTAAAACAAGATTTATTTAGGTTCTATAGTTTTACTGAAGAAATGAAAAAATTAGGGAAAAAACCTACTTCCGAAGTAATCAATTTTGAAATTATAAATGATGTGAAAATTGCTAATAAAATGAAAATCTCAATTAATGATAATCTATATAAGATTACTCGCTTAAGATTAGCTGATGATGAGCCAGTAATAATTGAAACATCTTACTTACCAGTTAACCGCTTTCCTAACTTAACTAGGGAGAAGTTAGATAATACTGTTATGTATGATATTTTTCGTGAAGAATATGGTGTAGATTTTTCTAAAGCTGAAGAAATCTTTAAACCGGTTATTACTAGAAGTCATGAAGCCAGAATTTTAAATATTAAAAATGATATTCCTAGTATGATGATTGAAAGATATGCTTATGAAGGCGATAAGATAATAATTTACTCTGTGAACATCGCTCGCGGAGATAAGTTCGAATACCGTGTAATATTAAATAAATAAAGGTCATTTTCAATGACCGTTTTTTTTAAATTTTTATTTTTAACATTTAACTATAGAATGGTGTAATTGAAGAAGAGAAAATGCATATATCAATTATTTTATAGGCAGTGTAAAATAGATTGTGTAAAATTGTAGAAGAGCTTAAGGCGCCAAGCTTAACTATATACTTACACAATCTTTTTTAGTATAATAAGATAAAATTATTTAAGAAGGTAATAAAATGGCACGAAAAAAATAGATGAAAGAAAAAAACAATTGATTAAAGAACTAATAGATTTATATAATCCTAAAGATGTTAATGAAGTAAGTAATGCATTAAAGGACTTACTAGGACTTGTAATTGAAGATATGATGGAAGCAGAATTAGAAGAGCATATGGGATATGAAAAAAATTCTCATGAAGCTAAAGAAACAAGCAATAGACGAAATGGCTCATATTCAAAGAAGTTAAAAT
>DATCKO010000087.1:0-1792 GCA_036562215.1 Haloplasmataceae bacterium
TTATAATAATAATACAGGACAACTAAAGGATTATGATTATACACTAGATGGAAATAAAACATATGTTGATTACTATTACTATACATATGGAAATTTAAAAGGTTTATACGATAAAACAGTAATTCAAACGAGTGGGAAAACTATTACTAAAAATTATGAATATGATGCCAATGACAGTTTATTAAGATTAAATCAAGTAATAACATCTTTAGGCTCACTATCAATAAATCAATTAATAACATATGATGATAGTAAAGTAGTTCATGGTAATGCTTCTTTAAGAGTTAAGAATATATCTTATAGTATCGATGGATTACAATATGAATACACTTATGATAATATAGGGAATATAACAAACATTAAAGTATATAAGAATGGTAATGTAAAAGAAGAATATAATTATAAGTATGATAATTTGAATCAACTAGTTCGAGAAGATGTAAAAAATAATAATATCTACAGTTATTGCAGTATAAGTAATTGCTATACAAAATATTATTATTATGATACACATGGAAATATCACGGATATTAAGAAGTTTAATTATGGTGAAAGTGAATATCAATATGTAATACCAGATTTTTATGAATATAGTTCATCTAATCCACAAGTAAAAATGCGTTATAATGGTGGTTATGATTACAGAAAGATTTATAATTTGCAAATTGGAGAAACGCCTAATCTCTATTTCAATTTCTATATTTACGATAGTTATCAGGTATATATGCCGTCCTATTTAATTGAATCTAACTTAAATGTAAATAAAGTTGGATATTATTATAATACTTATTATGCGACGGATGGATATTTAAATGTTACTTTCCGAATAGTATTTAAAGTTGGAAACCCTGAATCAACACCTAATAATTATCCTATTGAACATTTGCAATATATTTATAATACACAATGGAAAGATAGACTTGATAGTATACAATCTATAACTTACGATTCAAATGGAAACATAACATCAATAACACCTATAAATACATTTACATATGATCAAATAGGAAATCCTACTAAAATATATAACTTTAAATATAATGGTGTAATATACGCATATGCTGATTTAGATTATGAAGGCAGAGTATTAAGAAAGATAGATATTAAGCAAAATGATGGTAAAACAATATACACAATTAGTTATAAATATAATGACCAAGGATTAAGGACTGAAAAGACCATTTTTACTCATAGTACACAAACTACAGTAACATGTAAATACTTCTTAGATGGAGATAAAGTATTAAGAGAAACGATTAATTCAGGTAGTACAACTAAGTATGTTGATTACTTATATGATGTTGATGGTACCCTAATAGGGTTTAAATACAATAATAATATTTATTTATATATTCGAAATTTACAAGGTGATATAACTAAAATAGTAAATGAATCAGGTAATGTTGTAGTAGAATATGTATATGATGCATGGGGTAATATAGTATATCAAACTAGCAGTGAACTAGCAAAAATCAATCCATATCGATATCGTGGCTATCGCTATGATGAAGAGACAGGCTGGTACTATCTACAATCGAGATATTATAATCCTGAGATTGGACGATTTATCAATGCGGATGATTCATCAATACTATCTGCGACTCAAGGTGAAATATTAAGTCATAATTTATATGCTTATTGTGGGAATAATCCTGTGATGATGGTTGATCCGAGTGGTTTTGCTCCAAAATGGTGGCAAACTGTATTAGTAGCAACAGCAGTAATTGTTGTGGCTGCTGCAGTAGCTACATTAGTTGTTGTATCTTGTGGGGCAACGGCTGCTCCATCAGCG
>DATCKO010000088.1:0-2251 GCA_036562215.1 Haloplasmataceae bacterium
GTATAATAAAAAGGAATAGAGTATGCTAATGAGGAAATAAAAGCAATGAACTGTGGTAAAGGAATCCCCACATCGCTACCCTTAATTAGATAATTAATAGCTGCCTTAATAAAAGCTACTATACAAGCACCTATAGGCCCATATACTATAGCTGATACTATAACAACTAGATCACTTAAGTCAAATTTTAACCATGGTGCAACTGGTACTGGAGCAATCTCAATAAACATCAGAGGTGTACCAAGTGCTGATAAAATGGCCAATGATACAATTTTATTTGTGGTAAAATATTTTCTTTTTTCCAAGTTAATTACCTCCTATTATATTATTATAAGAAAAACCCCTTTAAAATCTTCAAAGGGGTTAGCTTCAGAGGTACTAATCATACCAAAGACCTCTCTTCTCCCATCCAGACTATAACTGTCGATTACGGAATTTCACCGTACTAGCTAATAAATTAGCCTTGTGGACTATCACCACCGGTAAGGACTTACACCTTGTCTCGAAGATTTTATTAGATTATTCTTACGAATCAAATTATATATCGCAATCTATTTGAAATCAAGAATAATAATTTGTAATATTTATTAATTAAATGTAAAATATGGAATAATCTAATATATATAATGAATAATATATATTAACCAAAATTAAAGGAGGAAATTATGAAGTTAACTTATTGGGAATTAATAGGTATTATCTTTATTGCGGGAATTGGCGTCTTTTTACACTATGCATTCGAACTTTCAGATTATAATCAGTTTATCGCATTAATTGCCCCTGTTAATGAATCGCTTTGGGAACACTTAAAGATGGCTTTTTATGGTATGGTAATCTATGCTTTAGTAGAATATATATTCGTAGGCCATACTTATAAGAACTTCATTTTTGCCAAAGCCCTTAGTTCATTACTTGCTTGTTTTTTAGTTGCCGTATTATATTATGGTTACACTAGTTTCTTAGATCCTAAACTATATCTCGACATCATAATTTTTGTAGTAGCCATTATTATTGCTCAATTAATTAGTCTAGGTATTTTAAAATCCAAATTCTATATTAAGGGGCTTAACTATATTGGCCTTCTCGCATTGTTCTTAACTGCATTATTATTTGCAAGTTTTACTTATGACCCACCAACAGATCAATTATTTAAAGAACTATTGAGTCATTAAATCTTATAAAAACTCCTCCTAATTCTTAGGAGGAAATTTTTTATAATAAAATTACTCTATTTTATCAATAATATAATTAATGATAAAATGGAGGATTATCAATGGATAGAGATGTATCTAAAAAAAGCTGGCTAGCAATTTTAATATTATGTATCTTTTTTGGTTATTTAGGTATTCATCGCTTTTACGCTGGTAAATATATAACTGGCTTAATATGGTTAATAACTGTAGGACTTTTCGGTGTGGGATATATTGTCGATTTACTACTAATAGCCACTTTTAAATTTAAAGATTCAAAAGGAAAAGTTATAAAATAAATCCTCAAGTTAAATCTTGAGGATTTATTTTAATCCCTTTCTTCTTTATCTTTTACTATTAAAACATCAACTGAAGTGTTTTTAAGAATATCACCGGTCACATTACCAAAAATTTTCTTAAAAATTCCTTTACTTTTACTTGAACCGCAAATTATTAAATCACAACCAAAACCAGGTACTACTACATTAGTAATAGCCAGTGCTGGAGTAGAACTAGCTGTAACAACAACATCAACTTTCAATACACCCTTAACCAATGCTTCATCTCTATATTTATTTAATGTATCTTCAATTCCGTCATTTGTTTCAAAATAGATTATATCTTGAGGCATATAAACATTTTCATTTGCAAAATTGGGAATAATATACTTCAAATTTTTAATATGACATAATGTCATTTGAGCTTTATATTTTAAAGCTAAATCTAATCCAATTTGAAATAGATTATAGGAATTAGAGCCATGAGATATAGCAACTAAAATGTTTTTATACATGTTTCGCCTCCAAATCTTTATTTTCTATTATTATATCAAACCTGTCAAGTATTTATCTATTATTATTACCTAATATAACAAAAAAAGCACTTTAGATTACTCTAAAATGCTTATTTATTGCTTTCAATATGGTGGTTCGGGGCAGAATCGAACTGCCGACACAAGGATTTTCAGTCCTTTGCTCTACCGACTGAGCTACCGAACCATAATGACAAACATATCATATCATAAAAAAAAGTCCTAGTCTAGGACTAATTTACTTAAATTG
>DATCKO010000090.1:0-3314 GCA_036562215.1 Haloplasmataceae bacterium
TAATTATAGGTAATCTGAATAATCAGTCTGATGAGGCAAAAACAGTATTCCAACGTTTAAAAAAAATAACCGATAAAATTATTAATCTTACAGATGATTCTCAGTTAAATATAATCGAAAACATTATAATGAAATCATCTATAATAATTGATGGCATCTTTGGTATTGGCTTGACAAGAGATGTTACTGGTCTCTATTATGAATGTATGAAACTAATCAATAATAGTAAAGCCTATATCTTTAGTATTGATATTCCATCAGGTATTAATGGTAATAATGGTAAAGTATCATCTATTGCCATTAAGGCGAATTTTACCGCCATTATCCAAAATTTAAAACTTGGTAATCTATTAAATGATGCCAAAGATTACCAAGGAGATACTGAGATACTCGATATTGGTATTATACAGGAGATAGTAAATAGTAAATATCTATTAACTATTGATAATTTACCTCTTTTACCAAAAAGAAAACATAATTCACATAAATACCATTATGGTAATTTATTAACTGTCGGTGGTAGTATTGGATATTTTGGAGCACCATTAATGTGTGCTTATGCTGCACTAAAATGTGGTGGAGGATTATCAACTATAGGGATAAAAAAGGAATATTATCCCTTTATTAAGCAAATATATCCAGAAATTATGATAAGACCATATGATAACCAAGAAGATTTTATAAATATGTTAAATAAAAAGGATGTTGTGGCTTTTGGTCCTGGTCTAGGAAGAAATAATGAAGAAAACATTGATTTGTTAAAACTTTTAATAGAAAAGGAAATTCCGCTTGTTATTGATGCTGATGGCTTATTTTATTTAAAAAAATTATTGCCTAGTTTAAATCAAGCTAATAATATAGTTATATCACCACATGTAGGCGAGATGGCTTTATTATTAGATACTGATGTTTCTTATATTAATAATAATCCCCTTGAAGCTGTTAGAATGATAACGGACAATTATGGGATAAATGTCGTATTAAAAGGAACTTGTTCCATTATTGCGAATAATGAAGAAATTTACTTCAGCAATTATGGTAATCCGGGAATGGCTACAGCTGGAAGTGGTGATGTTTTAACAGGTATTATTATGAGTTTAATTGGTCAAGGTCTGGATAACTTTTCTGCATGTAAACTAGGTGTTTATATACACACTTTAGCTGGAGATTTAGCATACAAAAACTTAAGCTATTCCTTAATCGCCTCTGATATTATTAATCATATTCCTATAGTTTTTAAAGAACTATTAACTAGGGGGTAGTATATTGAAGAAAGAGTTTCCAATATTAGAGTTTGACCCAACAAAAGAAGCTATGATTGAACCAAGAAGAAAAGTAGATGTTAAAATACCTAATCGCTTAGTTATTTGTTTTTTTCGGGAAGTGATAGCGAAACTTTTAGAGAAAAAAGAAATATTGCCTCTAGTAACATTATCATCAGAAACAAATGATATTATTATTTATAAATTTGTTGATAGTGAATGCTGTTTAGTTCAAGGAATCTTAGGTGCTCCCGCTTGTGCAGGATTTTTTGAAGAATTCATTGCCCTAGGTGTAGATAAAGCTATATTATGTGGTGGTGCTGGTGTATTAAAAAAAGATGTGACCTTTGGTAGATTAGTAGTAGTTGAAAGTGCAATAAGAGATGAAGGGTTTAGTTATCACTATATTGAACCATCAAGAGAAATTCAGGCTAATCAAGAGGTTATCAAACATATTACTAATTATTTAGATAATCATCATATTGATTATATTGTCGGTAAAACATGGACTACGGATGCTTTTTATCGGGAAACAAAAGCCAAAATCGCCTTAAGAAAAAAAGAAGGATGCCTTATTGTCGAAATGGAACAAGCGGCTATGTTTGCGGTTAGTCAATTTCGTAATATTCAATATGGGGCTATCATCTATGGTGGCGATGATTTAACTCAAGATAAATGGGACCCTCGAGCCTGGCGCAATCGAGATGATATTAGAACAAGTTTATGTAAACTATGTAAAGATATTGTATTAAGTTTATAATAAAGAATAAAAAAAGCCAAAAATAGGCTTTTTTTATTCTTCTTTATAATATTGGTAATTAAACCACCGTAGTTGCTCATATTTAGGTTCATTAAACTGCAGATAATTAGGTTTATTATTAATCATTAAATGATTGGCTAATCTATGGGCTTCATCAAGATATTCTTTAAAAACTTTCTTTTTTGGGATGCTTAAGTGATTCAATTGAACTGTATTTTCTAAACATTCTTTAATTCCAAAAGTATCAATTATTGGATTGTATTCTGGTAAATAATTATGTTTCCAGAATCCTTTTTTTAAATTTACATAATATTGACTTAAAAAAAGATGACCAAATTGACTTACGAACTTTAAGGCTTCAATAATATAGTCTACTTCTTCTTCGCTCATTAAATAATGAAAGTTAATACGTACAAACCCTGGTCTTAACACTTCATATTCCTTTAAGGCCTCTTCTAAGGCTTGAGATTTTTCTCTATCTATTCTTAATAATCGATGAGCATAAGGACCAGCACAAGCACAGCCAGCTCTTGATTGGATACCAAATAAATCATTTAAGAGTTTGGATACAAAACGATGATGTAGTAAAAATGAGCCATGTTTAATATTAAAAGATAATATACTGATTCTTTTTTTAGGATCTTTAGGACCATAAATAATAAAATTTGATTCTTTACTTAAGGTTGTGATGGCTTTATCAATCATTTTTTCTTCAATAGTAATTATTTTCTTCACACCTACTAAATGTTTTACTTCTAATGCTAAGGAAGCTTTAATGATCTGTAAAATACCTGGAGTTCCCGCGTTTTCTCTAACTTCAACATCACTAACAAAACTATAACAATAAGGACTTACAAATTGAACCGTTCCACCTCCAGCAATAGTAGGGGGGTATAAGTTATTATATATGTTCTTATTTATAATTAATATACCAGAAGAACCAGGCCCACCGACAAATTTATGTGGTGAAAAAAATAGTGCATCAAAATAAGATTCTTCGTCTTTATTCATATTGATCTCAACATAAGGAGCACTACATGCAAAATCAAAAAAGACTAATCCCTTATGTTGATGCATAAGTTTAGCTACTCGATAGACATCTGTTTTTATTCCTGTAATATTAGATGCAGCAGAAAAAGAACCGATCTTTACTCTATCATGATAAAATTTTAGTTTGTTTTCTAAATCCTCATAATCAAATTCGCCACTTTCAGATAGACATATTTCTACAACGTCTGCAAAACTTTCTTTCCAAATTAAGTAATTAGAATGATGTTCATAGGGACTTATAA
>DATCKO010000102.1:0-5766 GCA_036562215.1 Haloplasmataceae bacterium
ACATGATATAACCTGACTTTAGGAATAAAATGAAAAAATGGTGCTAAACTCAAAATTTATAGTTTAGCATCATTTTAATTTGTGTTTCATTGAGAAAATAGTTGGTTATTGGAAGTTTCAAATCAGTGGCTAGATTTTTTATAAACATAGAAAAAGAAGTTATATTCACATATTTATTAGGTTCTATGTTCACAACGCGAAATTCACGGATAAAGTTAATTATCTTTTCTGTACAATATTTATTCTTTAGTTCTTTAAACTGTAAAAGCCTAATAAGAAGTACAGCAAGATAACAGATTAGGAAATGTCCATGAATGGATTCTTCCTTTTGAAGATATACGGGACGAGCTTCAAGATAACTTTTCATTACTTTAAATGACTCTTCAATTCTCCAAAGGTTATGATAATTGTTGTATATATCTTCAGCCTTCATTTTTAGTTCTGATGTGACAAGAAGGTTATAACCAGCTAACTTTAAATCCTTTTCAATAGCTTCTTGGTTAATGTCTACTTTTACTTTACCTTCTGTGATATTACCAGTCTTATCGGTAGAACTAAAAATAACATACTTACTACATTCACCAAATTCACTCTTTTTAGATTGGCTAGCTTTTAGTATCTTAGCTTTTTCAACTAGTTTGAATATCTCATGCTTCTTTTTCTCTGCTAGTTTAGGGTTGTATGTGACAACTCTTTTTTCTTTTAGTTTTACGATATGTTTCTTACCATTTTCATCTGTATAGGTATAAGGGAATTCATCAATACACTCTTTAATAAGATAGAGAAGTTTTCCATCACTGTCAATAACCTTTTTATAGCCCTCATTTAAAAGAATCCAAGTCACTTCAGTATCGGGAAGTTGTTTTACTGACTTTGAGAATAGATAACCATCGCCATTTTTTATGGCAGTAATAATATTATCGGAACAATTTAAGCCTTTGTCCGCAACCTGTACTGTTTTGCCAGATATTTGGTTGCGCTCTTTAAGTTCTTTTATGACATCACGAATGATGGGCTTCTCACTTTCATTACCAGGATATAACTTCATACTGATGGGGATTTGGTTTGCATCAAGTAGTAGTCCAAGACCGATAATGGGCTCTTTTATATTTTCTTTTGAAGGTCCCTTTTTCCTATATTCATCTTCTCTATCAATCTCGAAATAGAAATTTGTACAGTCAAAATATGTAGTAGAAGTATCAAAATAATATTTGCGATTGACCTGATGGTTGAATATCTCGATAATTCTTTCATATTCATTACCAATATATTCAATTCCATCAAGAATTTGGTCATAGGAAAGACCATATGTTTCATACAACTTAGGAATCACATCATGACAGGTTCTATTCTTAGAACATGGGTCAATTACTCTACTATAGATGAGAGCTTCTATCAATTGATTGACTACGTAAATGAACTCTTTAAAGGAAACAATGCATTTACTTTATTAGATGATCAAAAAGTTGCTTATGAAGCCGCAATAGAATTAGTTACTGACAATGATTATAATAAACAGGAGAAAAGGACTATTATTATCGAAGGTGGGCCTGGTACAGGTAAATCAGTCATTTCCTTTAATCTATTAGGAACATTTTTAAATAAAGGTCTGAATACTGTGTTTGTGGCACCTAATGCTGCTTTTCGTGACATAATGGTTAATAGGCTAGCAAGAAACCATAAGAAAACTAGACTCACCCATTTATTTAAAGGATCATCATGTTTTGTAGATATCGATGAAAATATATATGATGTGATTATTGTAGATGAAGCACATAGATTAAAAGATTCTAAAGCATATCAATATAATGGCAATAATCAAATAGAGGATATTATTAAAGCTTCTTTAGTTAATTTTTTCTTCATTGATGATAATCAACGAATTAGACCTGAAGACATTGGTTGTGTTAGTTTAATAAGAAAAATAGCGGAGGAAAATAATTCAGCAGTTTATCAATATAAATTAGAGACACAGTTTAGGTGTTCTGGTGCTAATGATTACTTGGATTGGTTAGATTATGTATTAAAAATTAATGAAGAAACTATAGTTAATAATTGGGAATTGACAGGATTTGACTTTAAAATTTTCGATAATCCTAATGAGGTATATGAAAAAATTAAGAAGTTCAACGATGATGGATTAAAAGCAAGAATGTTAGCTGGATATGCATGGAAATGGACAAAGGATGGTAATAATAATGCACAAATAGAGGACGTTGCTATCCCTGAGTTTAATTTTAGGATGCCATGGAATTCTCGAGATTCACGAACATTATTTGCTGATGATGAAAATGGTATTAATCAAATTGGTTGTATTCACACTACACAAGGTTTGGAATTTGACTATGTAGGTGTAATTATCGGTAATGATTTAAGGTATGACAAGAATAATGATAGACTTTATTGTGATTGGGATTCATATAAAGATAATAATGGTAAAAAGGGATTAAAAGATAATCCTGAGCTGTTAACTTCGCTTGTAAAAAACATTTATAAAATACTTATGACACGTGGTATTAAAGGTTGTTATGTTTATATATGTGACTCTCCATTAAGAGAATATTTTAAAAAAGAATTAATTAAAATGACAAGTAATCATTAATATATATATATATATTTATTTAGTGATATTAATGTAATTTAGTAATGGTCATCTATTAAACAGATGACCTTTTTGATTGATATTAATCTAAGTTTACAATAATTCTACTTTCTGTAGAGTGATTCTACGATACATAGTTTGCATTCTATCTCACCTTTACTTAAAATTCTAATAGTATTTATGTTGAAAAGGTGAGGTAAATGATCATAACAATCATATCAGATGTTTTAGGACAAGAAAATAATGGTACTACCATAGCTACAATGAATTTTATTAGGAGTTTGAAACAAAAGGGGTATGAAGTAAGAGTAGTATGTCCTGACCAAGATAAAAAGGGTCTTCCTGGATATTATGTTGTTAAAACATATAATTTAGGAAGATTTTTAAACCGTTATGTTGAAAAAAATGGTGTCAGTTTAGCTAAAGCGAATAAAAAAGTATTGTATGAAGCTATTAAGGATGCTGATGCTGTTCATATAATAATGCCTTTTTCTTTAGGAAGAGCAGCTGCAAGAATTGCGAAAAAATTAGATAAACCAATAACAGCTGGTTTTCATTGTCAAGCTGAGAATTTCACTAGTCATATCTTTATGATGAATTTTGGTTTGGCTAATAATGTAGCATATCGAATCTTTTATCATAATGTATATAAATATTGTGATTGTATACATTATCCAAGTCAATTTATTCGTGATACATTTGAAAAAATAGTAGGGAAAACAAATGGTTATGTAATATCAAACGGTGTTAATCGGGATTTTGTAAAAGTTGATATAGATAAACCTGAAGAATTAAATGATAAATTTGTTATATTATTTATTGGCCGATATAGTAAAGAAAAGTCCCATCCTGTGTTAATAAAAGGAGTTAAGAAATCTAAATATGAAAATAGAATTCAATTAATCTTTGCTGGTACTGGTCCACAAAAAGAAAAACTTGAGAAATTATCTCAAGGTCTAACTAATAAACCAATAATGAAATTTTATAGTCGTAAAGAGTTAATTAAAGTGATAAATTATTCTGATCTATATGTTCATCCTGCAGAAGTTGAAATAGAAGCAATAGCCTGTTTAGAAGCTATTGCTTGTGGATTAGTACCAATAATCTCTAATTCTAAAAGAAGTGCTACAAGATATTTTGCGATTTCTGAAAAAAACTTGTTTAATTGTAATGATAGTGATGATTTAGCTAGAAAAATTGATTATTGGATTGAACATCCAGAAGAAAAAAGAAAGATGAGTAATGAATATTTGGGATATACTAAGAAGTTTGATTATGATAATTGTATGAATGGCATGGAAATGATGATATTAGATGCGATAAAAAGGAAGTCTTCATGAAACCAAAAAAGACCTTTTATTATAAAGATTTAATTAATGATGATTTTGCTGGTACTAAAATAAACACCAGTGATATTGAAGAAGATTTTGTATTTGTTAACAATAATTTAATTTGGAGAATATTATCTTTTATCATCTATTATTTTATTGCCATTCCTCTTGTTTATATATTTTGCAAATTAGTATATCATGTAAAGATACATAAACCGAAAGGTTTTAAGAAGTTAAAGGGTGGTTATTTCTTATATGCTAACCATACTGGTTTTTATGATGCTTTTACAACTAATTTAGTAAACTTCCCTAAACGTTCATATATAATTGCTAATAGAGACGTTGTATCAATTAAAGGAATTAGAAATATCGTAATGTTATTAGGTGCTATTCCTATCCCATGTAATAATAGAACTATGATTAAATTCTTAGAAGCTATAGAAAAAAGATATAACCAAAAGAAGTGTATAGTTATCTTTCCCGAAGCCCATATATGGCCTTATTATAATAAAATAAGACCATTTAAACCTACCTCTTTTCGTTACCCTATAAAACTAAATGCTCCATGTGTTGCTATGTGTACTACCTATCGTAAACGTAAAGGATTATTTAAAAATGGCCATCCGTATATAGATGTTTATGTAAGTGAACCATTTTATCCTAATTTAGAATTAAGTAGTAAAGAAGCTCAACTGGATTTACGTAATAGAATCTATAAATGGTTGGATGAATGTGCAAGTAATAATGAGAATGTAGAATATTATAAATATATAGCTATAGAAAACAAAGAACCTTCTAGTATGTAAACCATATTAGAAGGTTATTCTTTTTGATGTTTAATTTTAAGTATAAACCAAATGGCTAAAATAACTTGTAATGGAAAAATAGCGATATATATCATCCACATATTACTAATTTTAGGATATAAAGTAAGATGTATTGATAAAGCTAATGTCCAAATAAAGAAACTAGAAGTAATAAAACTATAAAGTAAACTTTTCCATTTATTAACAAAAAATAGAAGAACAACACATGATAAAGGCAAAGCATAAATAAATACTAACCATGGTCTTGTAACATCAAATTTATTAATATTTAAATATAAAAATACAATTGATGCTATTGACCATACTACCATGGCTGATAGTAAAGAAATTAATTTTTCAATTCGATGGAGTCTACGCTTTTCAGGAGTTTGTTGGTCGGTAATTAAATTACAGATAGAAGTATGATAAAACTCAGCAAGTAATGATAATACATAAATATCTGGTAAACTTTCACCTCGTTCCCATTTAGATATGGCTTTGTCAGAATAATTTATTTCGATTGCTAACTCCTTTTGCGTAAGGTTATTCATTTTACGATATCTAATTAGGTTTTTAGATATGGTTTTTTTTAAGTTTTCTTCGCTAATCATATTAACATTTTATCTTATATCGAAAAATATTTCAAGTTAAGGTGTTAAGGAAATATATTTAGAAATTGTATTGAGACTAGGCAAAAATATTTATAAAATCTACATTATTCGACATAATAATTTATCTTTTTAATTTACAATAGATTTAAATATTCATTTTCTAAAAGATAAACTATAGGTTTTGGAGGGTCTATGAAAAAATCCAATATAATTACTGATAGTCTTCATGGAATAATTCAGTTATCAAACTTAGAAAAAAAGATTATTAATTCAGAGGTTTTTAATAGATTACATTACATATCGCAAAATTCTACCGCGTACTTAACTTTTCCAAGTAACAAAACAAAACGTTTTGAGCATTCCTTAGGAACAATGAAATTAGCAGGAGATATATTTTTAAATTCTATATGTAATAC
>DATCKO010000116.1:0-5340 GCA_036562215.1 Haloplasmataceae bacterium
ATATAAAATCTAGACAGTATTTAAATCCATATGAAAAGAATTTGGTAAATTTTGGATTTCTATCCTTTACTGTTTCTACTAATAAACCAATAAATCCCGCATCTTTGAAAGCATCTAAAATTAAAATAATATCAAACTCCAAGAAAGTGGTACAGGTATAAGATAATTAAAAGGAGTGAGTATCATTTCTATTGATGGTATTCCTATGCATAGCTAAAATTAAAGGAAATAACATTCTTAAACTTATAACTTAAATAATTAATAGCGATATAAAGTGATATAAAATCTAATATAATAGGATATAGAAGTATTTTAATATTTTTATTAAGTCTTTTGAAACCTAACAATAATACATACATAATCACAATAACCACTTATTTTGAATGTTATTTTTAATATTAAATGGGTAGATAATTTTTCTACTCCTTTATTATTTAACAATCGTTATTTTTTTAGATTATTTTATATGAATAATTTTTTATCCATAAGTATTAATCTGAGATACTAAATAACCTTCATTAATTTATAATCAATACTTCATATGACAATAAAGAGTCAATATTAATATGATAATATAGTAGTTAAATATTTTTTTGAAGAGTTCTAAAACATAATGTGTAAAATATAATTATCTCACCTCCTCAAAAAATATTTAAATATATTTATAAATATAACAATTATTAAATTATGTGCTTATTCTTTTTTATTTTTAAATATTAATAGATTTACTTCATAAAATGTTGTAAAATAAATTAAAGAAAAGAGGTTAAGTATGAAACGATTACTTTATTTATTACTATTTATTTTCACTTTATCACTTGTTAGTTGCTCTTTATTAGATGATTTTTTTAATAAAATTGGTAGTTCCAGTACCACTAATACTACCGAAGACATCATTGTTACTACTAATACTACTGAAGATGGTTATCTAGATCCTAATGGATACTATTATACTAAAGATGATGTAGCACTATATATTCATTTATATGATAGATTACCTCTTAATTATATTACTAAAGCTGAGGCTGAGGAAATAAGATGGACAATATCTAGTGGCTTAATGATCGGTGGAGATAGGTTTTATAATCGTGAAGGGTTATTACCTAATAAAGAGGGCAGGATTTACTATGAATGTGATGTTGACTATAGTGGTAATACGAGAGGACCAAGAAGAATAGTCTTTTCCAATGATGGTTTAGTATATTATACTGATGATCATTATGAATCATTTACTTTACTATATGGAGATGAATAATTATGATCGTTATTCTTGAAGGTCATAAAATGATTAATAGAAATACTATACATCCATATTTGAAAGAGAAACTTGATTTGCCTGAATATTATGGAAATAATTTAGATGCTTTATGGGATGTACTTAGCACTTATGATAAGAAATTAGAAATAGTCCTTCAGGAAAAAGATATTTTAATAAAAAATCTAGGGACATATGGTGAGTCACTAATTGATTTACTTATACAAGCAAGCAATGAAAATGGAAATATCTCATTCATAGTAAAATAGGTTAGAAGATTTTTTCTAACCTATTTTATTTTAGATATCATTTTACCCATTTCAATTCTTACTTCTTTTTTTATTAAATCTTCATTGGAATAATTATATAAATCAAAACCAATTAATGAAAAACCATTTTTATGATAAAAATCTATGGCTTTAGTATTACATGATTGTGTTTCTAATACTATCATCCTCGTATTTAAAGTTTTACTATATTCAATCAGTATATTTAATAAACTTTGTCCGATACCTTTATTGCGATATTCTTTAAAGACTAAAATATTAGTGATTCGAAAGCGATTATTCCATGATTCTATTGAACCCTCAATAAATCCTAATAATTTTCCATTATCGTATGCTCCATATGCTATTGGTAATTCTAGCCAATCACTAAATAATGAACTCTTAAAACTCTTTTTTATTGTTTCAGGAAAACTTTTTCGAATCAGTTCTATTCTATTATCTGTAATCTCAATATCAATGTATGAATTTGTTTCATATTCGAAAAGGTATTCCTTACCCTTAAAATCTTCTTTTCTTAACTCTATTATTTTCAATTTAATCACCTAATACTTTATCTAATACTTCCTTAGCTTTTTTGATTAACATATAATCAGCTCTCTCAATCACTAAATCACTTATCGAACTACTATAGGGCATTTTGCTGCCAACATTAACTTTTCCTGATAAATGGTAATGTGTACAACCAGTAATTTTATAAATTTCCGGAATATTATCTGCATTTACCCCACAACATGGCATAATGGTAATTTTATCACCATATTTTTTTTGCAGTTTCGCAATATACTTAGAACCTTCTAAGGCATTAGGTTTTTGTCCTGATGTTAATATTCTACAAATGCCAATATCTATTAACTTCTCCATATCATTTATGGGCTCTAAAGCATCATCAAAAGCACGATGTAATACCACTTTGAGTGGATAACTAATATCTACTATTTCTTTCATACGTTCTATATTAATTTTACCATTATTATGTAAAACTCCTGTTACTATACCAGAAAAGCCCATTTCTTTCACTTTTTCAATATCATATATCATGGTTTCCCATTCATTATCATCATATATAAAATCACCAGATCGTGGTCTTATCATTACAAAGATTTCGAGGTTTTTTATTGTAATAGCTTGTTTCATTAATCCATAACTTGGTGTTAGACCACCTAAATTAAGTGTGGAACATAATTCAATTCTATCTGCACCTGCTCTAACCGCTGTTAAAAGAGAAGTATAAGAATCTACACAAACTTCTAATGGCATATTACTCATCCTTTAAAAATATATTATCGAAAACATGATATTCAAGATCTTCATCTAATGGAAATATTGGTCTTTTTACTCTTTTATAATTTATAGATTCTAACTTTTCATTCGTACTACCTTTAGTTAAGGCTAAAATACTTCGTTTGGCAATTAGTAGATGTTTTTCCGTCAAATATCCTAGTTTACATACTACAATTTCAACATTTCTTGGATCTACTCCTAAATCCATAAATAACTTTGGATCTGTATAACCTATATGCGCTTCTGAAATAACTATATCAACACCACAACTATTAAATAAAACAACATCACTTTTAACACTACCTGATAAAGACCAATCTTTTATATAAGCCTTAACAATTCCTTCTGTGGTTATAGTTGTGGATGTAACGGTATCAAATTTAGCGCCAAAGGTAAGAACGATTTCTCTACCAACCTTACCAAAGCAAGCTTTAGTGGCAATAGGATCGTATATCCCACCATATAATATTGGTCGATTTAATTGTGTTGTTCTTTTATCTGCCATTATCAATTTTAAGAAACTGGTGCAATCAGAAGATGAACCAGCGGTAGGATTATCACCAGAATCAGAAATATAAATTGGTAAACTACCCTCTTTGACAGCAGTAAAGGCTATATCTAATGCTTTCTTTTCTTCATAAGCTTCGGTTAAAAAGGAAAACTCATATCTTTTCGACCAGATTAAATTAGATAATTTTATAGCTTCATTTAATGCGAGGTTAGAATCATTCTCTGTAACTACATAAACAGCTATAGAACTATCTTCATTATCAGACCATGGATATCCCATTAAATAAGAACAAGCCATGACTTTCTCTTTACTTTCACTTAAGCGTAAAGCCTTAATTAAATCAATCATTGGTTGAACTAATGTTGAAGATTTTTCTCCCGCTACTAAAATTGGTACTCTTATCCAGCAAGCTGTAGGTTTAATTTTATTCTCAAGTATTTGTATGGTCATTTTCGCTGCCTGTACACCTGTTTCAAAACAATCGGTATGAGGAGCAGATTTATATCCTACAAAACCATCGCAATTATCAAACATTCTTTTTGTCATAGTAGTATGCATATCTAAAGCAGATATAATCGGTATATTAGGAAATAATTTTCTTAATTCTTCTAAGAAATAACCTTCTGCATCTCCAATACCTTTAACCCTCATCGAACCATGAAGAGCTAAAGTAATAGCATCAAAACGATAAATATTTTTGGCTCTTTCAATAATATCGTTTATAAGTCTTATATAAAAATCATAATCAACCTCACCATTAGGTACAGCCCTAGCATATACAGTTGGTATTACTTTATATCCGACACTTTGAAAAGTTCTTACAATACCGAAAATTGAATCATCATTACGTAAATAAGAAAATAGTTCTTCACCATATATTATTTTAAAATCTTTTTCTGTTGTAACTATCGGATTAAAAGAGTTTGATTCATGCATAAATCCAGCTACTAATACTCTTTTCATTTCTTATCCTCCAAATTAAAGCAATAAATAAGAGAAGCACTTAGTCTTCTCTTTATTTTCTATTTTATAGAAGCTTCATATACTTTGGTAACTGATTCGTTTAATAAATTGTTAAATTCTTCATCAGTTTGATTAACATTTAAACCTTCTAATAAAGCTCTTGAGAAACTTGCGATTAAACCTTTATTTTGAGCTAGTAACTCATTAGCTTTATCTTGACTATATCCACCTGATAAAGCCACAACTCTCACTACTTGTGGATATTCCATTAAATCACTATAGAATCCATTGATAGTTGGAATTGTTAATTTAAACATTATATTGTAATCATTAGGAAGTGTTTCTAAATGTTTAATAATCTCTTCTTTAAGTAATTTTTCCGCTTCCACTTTATCAGGGATATTAATATCAACCTCTGGCTCTAAAATTGGTACTAATCCGGCTTTACAAATTTCCATACCAATCGCAAATTGTTGGTCTACAATCTTCTTAATACCTGTTGGATTAGCAGCTTTAATTACTGAACGCATCTTAGTACCAAAAATGTTTCTTTCTTTTGCTCGTTTTAGTAAAGAATCTAAATCAGGAATAGGTTTCATTAATTGAACCCCATTTTCTAAATCTAATAAACCTTTGTCAACTTTAAGGAAAGGTACTATTCCTTTTTCTTCCCATAGGTAATCAGCTGAATATTTTTCATCAATTTTACTATCCATCGTCTTTTCAAATAAAATAGCACCTAGTATCTTCTCACTAGAAAAAGCTGGACTCTTTATAATACGTGTACGCATTTCATGTACTAAATTAAACATTTCCGTATCATTAGAATAAGATTCTTTAGGAATACCATAATTAGCTAGGGCTTTAGGAGTACTACCACCACTTTGGTCCAAAGCAGCAATAAAACCTTTACCTGTTTTCATCCTCTCCAATTGTTTTAAGTTCATAAAATTCCCTCCTATATTTTATTTATATCTTTTTTTATTATATAAAAAACTCAAGGGTTTTTCAATGTTAGTTAAAATAATATGTTAATTTTATAT
>DATCKO010000118.1:0-2047 GCA_036562215.1 Haloplasmataceae bacterium
CTTCTAAGCTGTCCATATGTGCTTCAAAGACTTCTTCAAGCATATCCCATTCTTCATCATTTTCAATCTCAAATAGTTTACCAATTGAACCATCTGCTTCTGGAATATAAGAAGAACATAATACTTCAATTTCTTCATCATCTTTTGTTTCTACTGGTACATAAAATACATAAGATTTTTTGGTTTCATCTGACTCAAAGGTAAATAGAATTTCACATAAAATCTCATTACCATTTTCATCAATAATAGTTAAATAATTGTCATCCATTTCTTTCACCTCATTTTAAACTATTTAAATAGCTTTGGAGTATAACAACCGCAGCCATTTTATCAATAATTTTCTTTCTTTTTTCTCGAGATATGTCAGCACTTATTAATATTCTTTCCGCTTCTAATGAAGATAAACGTTCATCCCATAAAATGACATTACATGGTAATTGTGACTTTAACTTATTGGCAAATTCTTCACTTAATTTGCCCCTTTCACCAACTGTACCATTCATGTTTTTAGGATAACCTAATACTATTGTATTAACTTTTTCTTTTTCAACTATCTCTTTTACGCGATTTAGAGCTAACTTATAATTATTCTCAGGAAAATGAAATGTTTCTATACCTTGAGCTGTTAAGCCTAAGGCATCACTCAAAGCAACACCTAATGTTTTTTTTCCTAAATCTAATCCTAAAATTTTCATTTTAACATCCTTATTAATAATACCACATACTCATGAATATTATACCATCTTAATGATAAAATTGTTAGTATTTTATTTACTTTTTATAAATTCGGAAGCAAATTTTATAGCTTTATCGACATTTTGGGTATTATTAGCCCCTGCTTGAGCAAAATCTGCTCTACCGCCACCATTACCACCGCATATTTTGGCCATTTCTTTGACTAATTGACCAGCATTAAGGCCTTTATCTACATAATCATTTGTGATACCACACATGAAAACGACTTTATCTTGTGTTATATTTGCTAAAACGACAACAGCACTTTTTAACTGAGATTTAAAATTATCTACCATATTCCGTAAAGCATTGATTTCTATATTATGAACGATGGCACTTAATACAGTATAACCATTGATTATGCTTGCTTGTTCTAATAAACTATTAGCTTTTTCATTAGCGATTTTTTGATTTAAACTAGCTAATTCTTTAGCTAACTGCTTATTTTCTTCAAGAAGAGCTTTAACTTTGGTCGTAATATCTTGAGGATTAGCTTTTAATAATAAAGAAATGGTTTCTACTGAATGAATAAAGGTTTGTGTATATTCAATTGCCTTTTCACTAGTAACTGCTTCTATTCTTCTTATTCCTGCACCAATACCACTTTCACTAATGATTTTAAACAAACCAATTTCTGAGGTTCTATTGACATGGCATCCACCACATAATTCTTTACTAAATTCACCTGTAGATACAACACGTACGATATCGCCATATTTTTCACTAAATAGAGCTATAGCTCCTTTCTCTTTAGCTTTGGCAATTGGCATTTCCTCACATTTTACTTGTAAGTTCGCCACAATTTGCTCATTAACTATTTTTTCGATTTTCTCTAAATCTTTCTTACTTATAGCTTCAAAGTGATTAAAATCAAAGCGTAAACGATCACTTCCAACATAAGAACCAGCTTGAGCGATATGATCACCTAAAACCATTTTCAAGGCCTTATGTAATAAATGTGTAGCAGTATGATTTCGTGTTGTTAAATCTCTAGGATATTTATTTACTTTAAGATAATAATTACTACCAACTTCGATTTTACCAGAAATGACTTTACATAAATGTAAATGTTGTCCATTAGGAGCTTTAGTAACTTCATTTACGACTAATTTTGCATCATCATTCACAATTACACCAGTATCAGCTACTTGACCACCGGATTCAGCATAAAAAGGTGTTTTATTAAAAATTAATTGTACTTCCATTCCTTCTTTAGCTTCTCTAAGTAATTTATCATCTTGTAGAATATATAAAAGCTTTCCTTCAACTTCTAGTTCTTGATACCCTATAAATAATGAGTGCTCTTTTATAT
>DATCKO010000120.1:0-12147 GCA_036562215.1 Haloplasmataceae bacterium
TCCTCACGATTTAATTTTTTTTCGCGACGAAGAAAATCATATTGTTTATCAATTTTTCCTTTACTATTAGTTACAGGAAATGATGAGCGATCAATTATTTTACCACGAATAGGGGATAGGAAATAGGAATGTTTTTCATTATTTGGTTTTTCTGTTTTAGCCCGTTTTTTAACCGCACTAAAAAATGCATCACTTTCATCAGCAAAATCATCATCAGTGATTAATGGTTGTAAAAATTTATTTCGGTTTCTTTTCATAAAGTTTGAAATGTTTTTTTCCCTATTATTAAACTTATCACTCATTATATCACCCATAGATATAGTTATTCTATATTACTATCATTTTAACATATTTGCAAGCAACAATCACTAAAAAAAGGAAAAATCGAAAAAATAAAGGAATCATAAATGATTCCTCTATAAATTATTTGACGGTTTCTAAAAAGTCAATTATTTCTTGTTTAGTTTTACGAAACTTACTAATAAATGTACCCACTAATTGCTCGTTTTTATATACAACAAAACTAGGAATACCATATATATTATAGGCTTGACAAATGTCAATAAACTTATCACGGTCGACATAAACAAACTGCATATAAGGATACATTGCTTCAATTTCGCCTAAAAATGGCTCTAAATAACGACAATCTGGGCACCAATCTGCGCTAAATAGATAAACAGTATGTTGTTTTTTTAATTCTTTAAACTGCTCAATGGATTCTAAGTATATCATTTATTCACCTATATTCATCAATTTTAATACCATTTTTACCAGATATCATTTGACCATAAAGTAATCTACCAATATGTTCAAATATATCTATTCTTTTCACAAAATTAGCAGTAAAAACGCCAACTGCTCCTTCTTCATGTTTAATATTTTGTCTTTGGGTATATTGATCCATAATATCACCTAATTCACGACCTTTATATATTTCTTTGGCTATTTCATTAGGTAATAGGATCCTACTCCCACCAGCTAAATAGACTTTATTATCATTATCTATTAAAGCACCATAGTTGACTAACAACATGCCATAAGATGTTTGCTGAACTCCACCCTCTAAACCAATACCAATATCACCAAAACGTTTAGCTCCTAGAGCTCTATTGATAGCTCCTTTTATCGTTTCTTGATCGCTTATTGGTTGAGCGGATACTTTGCTACTTATATCAATTCCCGTAACCTCATAATTTGCAAAAACATTTTTAATCGCATTTACTTTAACACGATTTGTGGAACCGACAATAACTTTTAGATTAGGCATTATTGATAATCGTATTATATGTTGATTTATCCATTGCTTTTACTAAAGCAATTAACATTTGCTTAGCAGCAGCATAATCATCAATATGAATCATTGAGGCATGAGAATGAATATAACGTGCACATATTCCAACTAAGATGGATGGTACGCCATCACCTGATAGATGAACTTTACCAGCATCTGTTCCACCATTAGATGTAAAATATTGATAAGGAATATTATTTTTCTCAGCGATATCAAGCATAAATTCTCGCATACCACGATGAGTAACATAACTTCGGTCATATATTCTTAATAAAACACCTTTGCCTAATTGACCAAACTCTGTTTTATCACCCGTTATATCATTGGCAGGAGAAGCATCTAGGGCAAAGAAGATATGAGGTTTAATTAAATTAGCAGCGGTTTCAGCACCACGTAGACCAACTTCTTCTTGGACAGTAGCACCACTATAAATTGTGTTTGGTAACTTTTCATTTTGTAGTTCTTTTAATAATTCGACAGCTAATCCACAACCATAACGACAATCCCATGCTTTAGCAATAATCTTCTTATTATCAGCTGTAAAAGAGAAATCCATATAAGGAGTTACAAAACATCCTGGTTCAACACCTAATTCTTTAGCATGAGTATCACTATCGGCACCAATATCAATTAACATATTTTTAATCTCTGGTTTATCATCACCACCAAGATGAGGTGGAGTTGAGGCTATAATGCCATAGATAGGTCCTTTTTTACTATGTACTACTAATTTTTGGGCTTGTAAAACATTAGGTGACCATCCTCCTAATGTTTGGAATTTAAGCATTCCATTTTTAGTAATTTTAGTTACTAAGAAGCCTACTTCATCCATATGTCCACTTACCATTATTCTTAGTCCATCTTTTTCTATTCCATGTTTTACCCCAAATATACTACCTAACTTATCTTGAATGATTTCATCAGAGTATTTGCTTAATTGTTCCCTCATAAATTTTCTTACATCATGTTCATATCCTGGGGCACCATGTGAAGTAGTCAATGTTTTAAATAATTCAATTGTTTCTTTATTCATGCTATCACCTCTTCATTTATATAATTTCATTTTACTACAATTTAGTTAATTATGAAAGTTAAAATAATCATATATTTTGCATTATTTATAGACAATGATAGAATATAAAACAGGAGTGATAAATATATGTTAACTATCATTAATGAAAATCATAAACCGCAATATAATCTAGCTTTAGAAGAATATGTTTTTAAATATCTTGATAAAGATGATGATTTTATTCTACTTTGGCAAAATGAACCATCAGTTATAATCGGAAGAAATCAAAACACCATTGAAGAAATAAATAATTATTATATTAATAAACATCAAATAAACGTTGTAAGAAGAATAACCGGTGGTGGAGCAGTATATCATGACCTTGGTAATTTAAATTACTCTTTCATTACTAAATATACTAGTAATAGTGTTAATAATTTTCGCAAATTTACCCAACCAGTTATAAATATGTTAAATTCCTTAGGAGTAAAAGCAGAATTTTCAGGACGTAATGATATTACTATTGAAGGAAAAAAAATATCAGGAAATGCACAAAGTTATTATCAAAATAAAGTCTTACATCATGGAACGATTTTATTTAATGCTGATTTAGACATGATAACTAATGTCTTAAATGTAAGATTAGAAAAAATTGAATCTAAAGGTATCAAATCGATTAGAAGTCGTGTTACCAATATCTATCCTTATTTACCTAGTAAAATGACAATAAAGGAATTTCAAGATAAATTATTACGCTTTATCTTAAATGATAATAATATAAATCCTTATATATATACATTAACAGATGAAGATAAAGACAAAATTGTATCTTTAATGAATAATAAATACTTAACTTGGGAATGGAATTATGGTGAATCTCCTCAGTTCAATTTACAAAAAGAAAGGCGCTATCAGGGTGGAAAAATTGATATACGCTTAAATGTAATTGAGGGAATCATTAAAGATTGTAAAATCTATGGTGATTTCTTTGGAAAAGAAAATATTTTCCAACTAGAAGCGTTACTTAAAAATCACAGATTTGAAGAAAATGAAATTAGAAATCTTTTAGAAAACCTTAACTTAGAAAATTACTTATTTCAAATAACTACTGATGATTTTATTGATTGCTTATTCTATTAATATTATTAAGTTAGTTGTAATATCCTTATTAAAAAAAGTATGATTTTATTACCAACACTACACGAAGGCCAGTAGGTTTAATTCAACATTTTATTTTGTAGTTAGATAATTTAAATATACTTTATCTAAGAAGCATCAAAAAAATAAAGTTACGAAAAAAAGGCATGACTCCTGATATATTTAGGAATCATGCCAATTAATTAATAATGAATATTAACTAATCTTTATAATTATGTAATTATTTTAATGCGTGAATTGCCTTATCAATGGCTGATAAACTAGCTTCCATTATTGCTTCTGATAAAGTAGGATGGGGATGGATACTATTCGCGATATCATAAATTGTTGCTTCGAGGTTCATCGTAACGACTAACTCCGCTATCATATCTGTAGCATTCGGTGATAAGATATGTACACCTAGTATTTCTCCATATTTTTTATCAGCTATTACTTTAACAAAACCTTCAGTATCTCCTTCAGCTAAGGCTTTACCATTAGCACCAAGTGGAAAGATACCTATTTTATAATCAAGGCCTTTTTCTTTAGCTTGCTCTTCAGTTAATCCAACTGAAGCAATTTCTGGACTTGTATATATACCAGATGGGATTTTTTGATAATCTAATATAGATGGGTGTCCTAATATATTTTCAACTGCAACGATACCTTCGTGACTAGCTACATGTGCTAACATATATTTACCATTTACATCACCAATAGCATAAACACCTTTAATATTGGTTTCCATTTTTTCATTAGTTTTGATGGCGCTACGTTCTAATTCCAGACCTAAATGTGTGAGATTATCTAAATTTGGTCTTGTTCCAATACTTACAAGTACTTTATCACTTGATAATATTTTTTCTTTATCATTTATATTTACTACAATTTGGCCATTCTTAATTTCTTGAACATCAGCACTTGTAAAGATTTTTATTCCTTGTTTTTCTAACAATTTAACCATGGCTTTACGTATATCTTGATCATTATTAATCAGTATATAAGGAGCTTTTTCTACAATGGTTACTTCACAGTTTAACTCACTAAGCAATGAAGCAAATTCTACACCAATTACCCCTCCACCAATAATAACTAATTTTTTTGGTAGTTCATTAAGTGATAATATCTCTTTACTTGTTAAAACAAAACTAGATTTTAAGCCTTCATCAATGCCTTTGATTGGAGGTATAAAAGGCTTAGAACCAGTGGCAATTATTAAATTTTTAGTACTAATAATTTCACCATTTACTTCTAGGGTATTTTTATCGATTACCTTACCTTCTCCAATATAAGTATCAACACCATTTTTATCAAGTAATACTTTTACTCCACCAGTAAGTTTTTTTACCACATTATCTTTTCGCTTTATCATATTCGGCCAGTTAAGAGATATTTTAGCATCATCAGCAATGTCAATACCAAAGGTACTGGCATTTTTTACATAATGGTAGACTTTAGCACTTTTTAGTAAGGTTTTTGTAGGAATACAACCCCAATTTAAACATACCCCTCCTAAATCCTTTTTTTCAATTAACGCTGTTTTTGCCCCCATTTGACTTGCTTTTATAGCGGCTACATAACCACCTGGCCCACCACCTAAGACAACGATATCATAATGTTTCATGTCTACCTCCTAACTTAAAAGCAGTAACATCGGATCATTTAAGTATTCTCTCAATACTTTTAGAAATCTACCTGCATCGCCACCATCTATTACACGATGATCATAACTTAAAGAAATAGGTAGTAAATCACGAATGACTATATCTTCGTTTTCTACCACTGGCTTTTTCGTAATCATCCCAACTCCTAATATGGCAACTTCTGGATAACGAATGATTGGAATTCCAAAAGCGGAACCTCCTGCTCCATAATTAGTAATGGTAAATGTCCCACCTTGTAATTTTTCTAAAGCTATAGTGCGATTACGTGTTTTTTCTATTATTTCTTGTAATTCTTTCGCAATATCAAAAATGCCTAATTTATCAGCATTTTTAATTACTGGTACAATTAAACCATCATCTGTGTCAACTGCGATTCCAATATTATAATAATGTTTCATAATTAATTCTTCACTATCCATATCAAAACTAGAATTTACTACGGGATAAGATTTTAATGCTAGTACAACTGCTTTAATGATAAATGGTAAATATGTGAGATTAATATTTCTATCAAGAGCTTTTTTCTTATGTTCTTTTCTAAATTGCACTAACTTAGTGACATCAAATTCATCTAAAGTAGTAGAATGCGGAATAATGGTCTTAGATAGTGTCATATTTTTGGCAATTGTCTTTCGTAATTTGGAGATTTTAATTTTTTCTACTTCTTCTTTATATTCTAGTTTTGGAACCTCTATTTGTGGTTTATTAATCTGTTCTGTTTTGGTTTCACTTGCACGATATATATCTTCTTTCATTATTCGGCCTTGAATACCACTACCTTTAATTTTATTAATATCAACACCTAAATCTTTAGCTAGTTTTCGAGCAACAGGAGTAGCTAAAACCTTTTTAGGTGTTTCTTCACTACTTTCTATAACCTCAGAAGAAACTTCGATTTCACCAATGACTCCAGCACTTTCATTATCATTTTCTTTTGTTAATTCGTTAGTATTATCTGATAATTCTTGAACATTTGCTGTTTTACTTACATTTTCATTTTCATCAGCAATTTGAACTAAAACATCACCTACTTGAATGGTATCACCAACTTGGGGAAAGATTTTGACAATCTTACCATCTATAGGTGAAGGTATTTCTGCATTTACTTTATCTGTTTCTACTAAACAAAGTGTTTGACCCTCTTTTACCGTATCACCTACTTGAACCATCCATTTTAAAATCTGTCCCTCATGTATACCTTCACCAATATCTGCAAATTTAAAATCAAGCATGAATTCACCTCCATTAATAATTAATTAATTTTTTAATATAATAAGAAATCCGTTTTTGATCTATCAAATAATGATGTTCACCTTTATCTAATGGAACAATGACATCAAAGGCTGTTAACCGTGTTGGTGGTGCTTCTAGGTATAAAAAGGCTTTTTCATTAACTATCGCAATTAACTCCGCACCTGGACCAAAAGACTTTACAGCTTCATGTACAACAAGAAATCGTCCCGTTTTTTTAACTGATTCAATAATAGTATCTTTATCAATAGGAGAAATTGTTCTTAAATCAATTAATTCAACACTAATATCTTCTTTTTCTAGTTCACTAATAGCTTTTTGTACTTCTCTTACCATTGCTCCCCATGCTACAACCGTAATATCTGTACCTTCCTTAACAACTTTGGCTTTTCCTATAGGTACTATATATTCTTCTTCTGGTACTTCTTGTTTAAAAGCCCTATAAATCCTTTTAGGTTCCATAAAGATTACTGGATCAGGGTCATGAATAGCCGCTGTAAGTAATCCTTTCGTATCATAAGGAGTTGAAGGAATAACAACCTTTAAACCAGGAATGTGACCAAAAAAAGCTTCTTGACTTTCCGAATGATGTTCTAAAGCTCTAATACCTCCACCATATGGCATTCTAATTACCATCGGAACCGAATATCGCCCACGAGAACGATTACGCATTCTTGCTACATGAGCCACAATTTGATTAAAAGCTGGTAACATAAATCCCGAGAATTGAATTTCAGCTACTGGTTTTAAACCATTTATGGCCATTCCTACACCGACACCAACAATAGCTGCTTCACTAACTGGTGTATCAAAACAGCGTTTCTCACCGAATTTCTTTTGTAAACCAGCTGTGGCTCGAAAAACACCACCTTCAAAACCGACATCTTCACCATATACAACTATGGTAGGATCTTTTTCCATTTGTTGTTCTAAAGTATGATTAATAGCCTGAATATTATTTAAGGTTGCCATTTACTTCACCTCCTCTAAATAAGCTTTATACTCTTCATATTGTTCAATTAAATTTGGAGTCATCTCCTGATATTGATACTTAAAGATATCTTCTAAAGGTTCTTTACCAGTACTTTCTACTTTCTTAAATGTTTCATTGACATAATCATTTAATTCAACACTTAGTGCTTCATCTTCACTTTCGCTCCAATAACCTTTATTAATTAAATATTTCTTAAAGCGAATTAAAGGTTCTTTCTGTAACCATTCTTCAACTTCCTTACTTTCTCGATATATGGTTGGGTCATCAGATGTAGTATGTGGACCTAAACGATAGGTTTCAGCTTCAATCAAGGTTGGTCCATCACCTTTACGTGCGCGTTCTACTGCTTCTTTAGTAGCTGCATATACTGCTAAGACATCATTTCCATCAACTTGGATACCAGGAATTCCATATGAATAGGCTTTTTGTGCTAACGTTGGCGATTTCGTTTGCTTATAACGAGGAAACGATATCGCATAATGATTATTTTGAATTAAGAAGACCGTTGGAGCATTAAAAACACTTGCGAAATTTAAGGCTTCATGAAATTCTCCTTCCGATGTTCCTCCATCACCAATAAAGGTTAAAGCTACTTCATTTTTATTAAGTATGGAACTAGCTAAACCAATGCCTACGGCATGATTTAATTGAGCACCAATAGTGATATTAACTGGAAGAATTCTAACATTTTCCTTAAAATGACTTCCCCATTCATTTCCATACCAATATAGAAATGATTGTTCTAAAGTTGCCCCTCTATATAATAATGCGCTAAACTCACGAAATGCTGGAACTAACCAATCTTGTTCTTCTAAAGCTGCAGCTGAACCAACCTGTGAAGCTTCTTGACCTTTATTTATCACAAAGGTGAGCATTCTACCCTGTCTTTGATATTGCACAGCTTTATTATCAGCTATTCGACCTAAAAGCATTATGCGATACATCTTTAGTAATTGTTCTTTACTTATATCAGGTTCTAATGCTTTATCAACAATATTACCATTTTCATCTAAAATGGTTAATTTTTTGCTTTTTAATGGATCAAATTTTTTGGAAAGCATTTGTACCTCCTTATTTTTAAAATTATCTATAAAATTAACTATGTATTAGATTGTTTTTCCCTTCACACTTTTATTTTAACTAATAATTTAATTATTTAACAACTTTCCTGCTTGTGAATACCTTTATAATCTAACTCTTTCCCATTTTCTTAAGTAAGGGTAAGGATTGAAACTCCACTCCTTATTACCATCAAATTTATATAAACCAAAATGTAAATGAGGGGGAAATCTTCCACTTGTTCCTTCTTTACCATAACCTGTAGACCCAACATAACCAATAACTTGTCCAGGTTTAACAATTGTTCCTTCTTCGATTCCTTTGGCATATGAACTTAAGTGAGCATAAAACTCATAGGTATTATAAATATCTCTAATACCAATTCTATATCCACCTAAACGATTCCAACCTTTTATTTCGACAATTCCATAAGCGGTTGATACCACTGGTGTACCATAATGAGCAAAGATATCCAGTCCTTCATGTGTTCTTGGTCCTCCAAATGATCTTCCTTGACCATAGTTAGAAACAACACTTGCTTCAAATCCTTTGGGAATCGGATGAACCCTTTTATCTAAATCAATTCTATTGTAATGCTTAAATATTGAAGCAATCTCTTTTATGATTTTTACTCCTTGTTCATTTTGATAATAATTTAACAGTGCTTCCTCGATTTTTTCATTTGTAACTCCATATAAATTAATATAATTTAACATAGTAACTAAACGGTCTCTTTTATTAAGTCTATCTGCATAACCATCATTATCTCCGTCAGCACCTATCCCATGGTAATTTTTGATTCGATTTAAATCCCTTTCTTCTTGATTAGGATTCACAGAGCCACTCCATAATTGTGGGTGAAAGCATATGGAAATGACCTCTTTTTCTTTAGGACAATATGAACGGTAACTCTTAGTATTTCTTTCATATTGATCAATAGCGCCAATAATATACCATGGTATATCAGTTAATAAGGCATATTCTTGATATAAAGCCATTCTTTCTTGATATTCAGTATCTAAAGCATTAGTTTTAGTAATAAATAATCCGAGAATTAAAAAAATTATTAAACTAAAAAGCATTATTCTACCTTTCATTTTTATCACTCCATAAATCTTTCCTTTATTATTATGTTAATAATTAAGTTTAATACCCATGAAATAACAATCCATTATTTACTAAATAAAAAAAAGATTATTAACTTGTATTGAGTTAATAATCTTATTTATCATTTAACTATTTTATGAGATTTATAACTGATTCAACAGATTTAGAGAATGCTTCTTTTTCTTCAGGACTTAAATCTAATTCAATAATTTTTTCTACACCTTGACTACCTATGATTGTAGGAACACCTACACATACATCATAATAACCATATTCACCATCAAGATATGTAACTGTAGGTAAAAGTCTTTTTTGATCTTTTATTATAGCAGTTATCATTTCTAAGAGTGCAGCTGCTGGTGCATAATATGCACTTCCATTTCCTAGGAGTTCAACAATTTCTCCTCCTCCAAATCTAGTACGTGATATTATCTCAGAAATCTTTTCTTGTGATAAAAATTGTTCAACAGGTATACCACCAACTGTAGTATATCTAATCAAAGGCACCATGGAATCTCCATGTCCCCCAAGTACTAAACCAGAGACATCTTTTACTGAAACATTTAGTTCACTGGCAATAAAAGTACATAATCTTGCAGTATCTAATACTCCTGATTGCCCTATTACACGATTCTTAGAAAAATTAGCGGTTTTCAAAACTCTATAGGTCATAGCATCCACAGGGTTTGTTAAGACAATTATAATACAATTTGGTGAATATTTTACTATTTCTTCTGTGACACTTATCATAATCTTACTATTAATTGCTAGTAGGTCATCACGGCTCATACCTTTTTTTCGAGTCATTCCTGCCGTTATTACTACAATATCGGAGTTTTCTGAATAGATATAATCAGAACTACCCACAATTCTAATATCGGAATTAAATATTGGCATAGCTTCTAACATATCAAGAGCTTTACCTTTGGTGTTATTTTCTAACTCTGGTAAATCTAATAATACAATATCAGCTAATTCTCTTTCTGCAAGAAACATTGCGGTTGTACTACCAGTAAATCCAGAACCAATAATTGTTACTTTTTTTCTCATTTACTCCCCTCCAACTAACTCAATTATTATAATGAACGTAAAGTCGCATTATCAAATTGATGATAAATATCATGTTCTAATAATATTTCATTTAACTCTTTAGCATCTTCAAAAGCGAATTGATTTTGATTTGATGCAGCTCCTGATATGGCTAACTTATCAGCTAGGACATACTTAATTAATTTCTGGTCAGAAAACACTACTTTACTTTCATCATAGAGATGAACAATAATATTTTTATCATTAAGATATTTCAAACCCCGGTTTTTCAAATAATCATTTATTTGTTTTAAGTTTAATTCTTCATAATTAATGGTTTTGATATACAGAAAATTTTCATTTTCAATGACATTAATTTGATAAACTTCAAAAATATGATCGCTAATTTTTTTTACAAACCGGTCTTGGGCTGAATAATAAACTTTCATTTCCTCATTAAACTCATTTACTTTCATCATATCACCTAGAAATATTGTCTGTATTTATGTTAAATCTTATTCTTTAATAAGATTTACGCACCATTTTTTTTGCTTATAAAAATATATGCTGACTAATAAATTTAATACTCTAGTTGCTTCAATGATAAAAAACAATAATATTACATGAACATGCAGTACATGACATAGGAAAAGAGCAAGCGGAACTTTTACTACCCACATAAATATACCATTCATCAAAAGAACCTCTTTAACCTTTCCTCCACTACGAATTATAAAAAAGAAAATACGATTAATGACTAGTATAGGGGCAAACAAAGCTTGAATGAGAATGGTATAGGTGGTTAATTGCTTTGTATATCCAGATATATTATAAAAACTTGGGATAATAAAACTTAAAGCACTTAAAATTATGAAAATAAAGATTCCCATAATGGCAGAGTAACCTATTAAATAATTGGCATTTTGCTCTGCTTCATCTAACTCACTTTGTCCTAATTTATATCCTACTAATATAGAGGTAGCTGTACCTAAACCATTAGCTAATATAAAAACAATTTGACTCACAGCATCCGCAATGGTAATGGCACTAACAGCACTTTTTCCTGATTGCGAATAAATCTGAAAAATCAAGACTAAAGCAAATGAGTTAGCAAACTCATTAAGAAATAAAGGAAAGACCTTTTTTAATGTATTATAAATTAAACTCATGTCGAAATGAAAGTAATTTTGGATCTTCGTTTTAAAAATAAAATCTTTTTTAAAATAGACTATTAAATAAACGCCTAATTCTACAAAGCGAGCAATTACTGTAGCTAATGCAGCTCCATTTACTCCAAGAGCAGGAAAAATAAAATTACCGTAAATTAAACAATAATTTAAAATAAGATTAGTTAGCATCCCAATGCTACTAGCTATCATCGGTAAATGGGTTAACTTAAGAGGTCTTAAAGTAAAAGTGAAAGCTGTAGAAACTGATAATGGGATATAACTCCATAAAACAATTTTTAGATAATCAACACCAAAAGTTTGAACTAGTACATCACCTTCTTTGTTAAAAATGCCAATAATCTCATTTGGAATAGAAAATCCAACAACAAGAAAGATGATGGTTACTAGCATCGGAAAAAGCAGTTTTATAC
>DATCKO010000144.1:0-2608 GCA_036562215.1 Haloplasmataceae bacterium
GTATTCAAGTTTTTATACCAAATAGAATTATAATTGATAACAAGACAAGAAATAAGATACTAATTATTAAACGTTTATGTAAGTTACAGAGTAAAACCAAGCATTTCTAATTGACCTATATTGAAAATATATTTACTGACTCAATTTAAATAGGAAGAATAATAGTTTTTAATTGCCCATTTATTCCCTGCCCATTCTTTTTACAACTATTAACTATATTGGAAAAACTTGAATTTTGAGCTTGGGTTTTGGCACCATCATTTACTGATAACACACTTAAGGCAATATTTTGTATTTTAAAACCAGTACCACAAATTCATTCTAATCATCTTCCTAGTAACATTAGGCAAGGATTGATAAGGAAATTTTTTACTTAAATGGTAGTAAGGGAAAAATAATATTATTGCTGGCAAAATCATTATACAAAAAATAACAATGATAAAATATAATGTTTTATTTATTCCTGAAGCAATTTCTGAATTCTCTAAAATTATCATCAAAATTAAAATAAAAAACATCATAGAGAAATATAGTATTGAAAATATTCTATCAATTAATTCACGTTTTTTATACCTCAACCTCGCCTTTTCTTCCAAGTGATTTACTCTTATCTTATGAAATTTCTTGTTTATCCTCCTTGAAAATCTATACATATAATGTTTCATTATTCAACCCCTTTCATGCTACCAATTGCATTTGAGTTGTTGTTATTTTAGACAAACCTGCTCTAAAACCGCGCCCATTTTATCATTTTTAGATGAGTTTTCCTTTTATTAAGCAAAAACACCTATAGTTTCATTATAAACTATAGGTGTTATCATTTATATACTTATATTTAAACATTTTTGACATGGATAATATGGTGGAGATGGCGGGAGTCGAACCCGCGTCCGAAAACACCGACCACTTGACTTTCTACAGGTTTAGTCGATCTATTTGATTTAACTAATAAACTGCCGATAGACAGGCTATTTATTAGCGATCCTTATTAATCTTCTTCTAACTTTCTAAGGAGGTGAAAGTTAGCGTAGTCCACTAACAGTGAGCCCCTATTTAACTACGTGGACGATAGTTAAATGGAGCAGCTACTAATTTATTAAGCAGCTAATTGTAAATTTCTGTTTCCGGTTATTTAAACCTCGACAGTTTAACGTGATGTTTAGCACGACCTGCTTATCAAGCTCAAATGTCCCCGTCGAATCCGTAACATCCCCATAAACGGGAAAAATCCCGGATACTTATTATAACATTTCTATCTCTTTTTATCAACATTAAATTGCTTCTTTAAATTTTCCAATTCTTTATTTAATACATTAACATTATATTTAAAATTAAGTTCTTGGATTGTTTCAAAAATATGGAATAATAATCCTAATCCCCATCCTGAAATAACCCAAATTGGCCAAAAACTTGGTCCAAAATTAATTTCTTTCATTATTATCCAATAAAGAAATACTAAAAAAGCATTTACCAAAACATAAGCAGTTATATGAGAAAATAATTCTCTTTTTAGTTTAACTCTTTTTCTGGCAATCTCGATTAATTCTTCTTCAGTATATTCTTTATTCAATAGTTCATATTCTTTGTTTTCATTATTTTCACTCATGAAATCTCCTCCTATTTCTTATTAATAGTACGTTTAATCTTCTCTAATTCCTTATTAATGGCATTAGTGTTAAATGTTAATCGTAAAGATTGAATCGTATTAATTATATCTAATACGATAAAAATACCCCAACCAGCTAGTGTCCATATATACCATGGTACTTCATTAGGTTCATGATCACCAGTGACATAATAAATAAATATTAAGAATGCATTTACCACGACATAAGATGAAATGTGTGAAATCAAGTTTCTCTTAATTCTAATTCTCTTTTTCGCAATATTTAACAAATCCTCTTCTGTATATTCATTCTCATTATCAATATAAATCATATTTACCCTCCTATCTCTCTAAATTACGGTCTTTTAACGCTCTTTCAATCTTTCGATTAGATTCTTTAATCTTCATATCTTCTCTTTTATCATATTGCTTTTTACCTTTAGCTACTGCTATTTCTAACTTAGCATAGCCATCTTTTATATATAATTTTAAAGGAATTAAAGAGTACCCTTCTTGTTGTTGTAAACCATATAGTTTACTTATTTCTTTTCGATGAAGCAATAATCTTCTGGTTCTAGTAGGTTCATGATTCCCTTTAGTTCCAAAATCATACTGAGTAATATGCATATTATATATATATGCTTGATTTTTATCAATATGTGCATAAGCATCTTTTATACTAGCTTTACCAAGTCTAATTGATTTAATTTCAGTTCCTACTAATACAATCCCTGCTTCATATGTATCTTCAATAAAATAATCATGATAAGCTTTTTTATTTTGTGCTATTATTTTTCCTAATCCTTTAGGCATATTATCACACCTTTATACTTTTATGTATAGTTTATCATAAATAAATAGAAATGAAAATAAAAAAATCCCGCTATTTGGGGGTGCGTCTTAGGGATTATCAATCCCGGAAAAAATCGGCATAGTTTGGTATGTATTTACCGGCTATGCCGATTTTTCATTCTTTGTGGTGGATGTAGAAACCGGTGGATC
>DATCKO010000149.1:0-4015 GCA_036562215.1 Haloplasmataceae bacterium
CTTAAAATGCTGCCAATATTTTTTTTTCATTATAAAGGAACCTAGCGGATCATACATTATTTTAACTTCAACATTTTCCATTAGTTTTTCCTCTAGTTTTTTAATCATTAGTTTACCAATTTTGTCCGTATTTATGGTAAAAAAGCTTATATGAATAAAGTTCTTAGCTAATTTTATTTCCTGAAAAATATCTTCAAATAGGATTTTACCATTGGTAAATAATTGGATATCATTATGTTCTGAAAATAAGCGTTCATTTACATCAGGTAAATTTAATAAATCAATGGTTCTTTTTTTTACTAGTCTTCTTCGATATTGCTCATCAAAAAAGATAAATAGATAAATAATAGGCGTAAAAAAAGGAAAAATTAAAACTAAAATTAAGGTATATATATTATTTGCTAAATTTAAATTATTACTTAGTAAGTATTTTAAACCTAAGAATAGATTTAGAAAATAAAATGCTAATAGAATATAAGTGGTTTCCATATAAACCTCCGGATAAATAAAAAACCTTAATATAGATTTCTATATTAAGGTACCAAAAAATAAAGATTATATGTATTTTATTTCATTTTTAAAATTTGTTTGGCGATAGAAAGATAAACTAAACCATTTTCTTCATCTAAATCGAAAATAGAATGATTATTCTTAGGTTGAGCAATTTCTAATCGTCCTAATAGAGGAACACCTAACTGTTTAGCTACCGTATTTCCTCCGCCTTCACCAAAGATTAGTTCAAGTTTTTGGTTTTCCGGATTTTTAAAATAAGACATATTTTCAATTACACCAATAATATTATGATTTAATTGCTTTGCACCTAATCCCGCCTTAACCGCAATTTTAGAGGCTGTAGGATGAGGAGTAGTTACAACGATCATTTCACATTGTGGAATTAAAGATTGAATATCGAGGGCAACATCACCTGTTCCTGGTGGCAGATCGATAAAGATGTATTCTATATCATCATCCCATTTCACATTATAAAAGAATAACTCGAGAATTTTATGAAGCATTGGTCCCCGCCACATTAATGGCCGATTATTTTCCACAAGAAAAGCAGTAGAAATCACTTCTACATTAAATTTTTTAAAAGGTATAATTTTTTCATCACTAGTCGCTTTAGGTTGTTCAATTTCTAAATCCAAGACATTAGGAATAGAAGGACCATAAATATCAGCATCAATTATACCAACCTTATGTCCTAATTTAGCGAAGGTAACAGCTAAATTAGCGGTAATAGTTGATTTACCAACTCCACCTTTTCCGGATGCTATACCAATATATTTAATTTTCTTTTCTTTATCAAGTATGGTGTCTTTTTCTTTAGCAACTAAATCTTCTAATTCTAATTTTAGACCAGAAAAACCAAGATCTAATTTAATTAGTTTGGTAAGTTCAGTTTTAAATTGTTTGACTGAAGCATTTTCCTTATCTTTTAAGGCAATGATAAGGTAGGCTTTATTTTGCTCCTCATCGATGCCGATATGCCTAATTCCACCAGTTTCTTTTAAACTTTTATTACATGTGGGATCAATTAGGTTTTCTATTTTCTCTTGTAATAAAGCTTTTGATATCATATAAACATCCTTTCTTTTATTCTCACTTTTATTTTAACACCACAAGTCAAAAAAAGATACTATTATACTAAATGATAATAGGAATCTTCTGTTCTTGTAAATTATCAGTTAAATGATAAATACTACTTACTCGTAGGTCAAGTTCTACTAGAGGATAATTTATTTTCGTGATATTTGTGATAATAGGTATTTTACTAATAGCTTTTAAGTCTTTGATTACATTACTCTTTTCCTTATTGAAACCTAATATACGAATATATTGTGGACCAGAAAAAAGACTTAGCTTTTCTACTTCCATTTTGGTTACGTTATTTAAAATATGGGTTAACATTCTTTGTATACGACCTCTTGTATATCTTTTAGAAATTAAGTTAGATACAAAAGATGAAAAATTATCGCTTTTTTTAATATATTCTAATAAGGCATATTCAATACCTTCATTTACATCATGTATGGAACTTAATTTTTTATTTTGACTTACTATTTGATACTTTAAAAAAGGAAAATAATAATCCCAAAAGTGTAAAGGATGTTTACTTAAAGTCTCGATTGTATAATTAGGTATAGTATGACTAATCTGATGCTTATTTTTTAGAGCTTCACGAATACTTGTGGCACTAGCTATACCTATTTCTCTTATTTCTTTATCATGGTATTTATTATGGATACGCTTAATACTTCTATAATTCATCGCTAAATCTAACTTTTTTATCTGTCTAATATATTGAATAGCTAAAATATCATTGGCATCTAAGGTAATATCATGATTGAATATTTTTTGGATAGCAATACTGTTACTTTCTGGGAAGCTTTTTCCTAATTGCATATTAAGAGCTACCTCTTCTTGAAATTCCGGCTTATCGATTATTGAGGCAATAGCACTTAGTAAATTAATATCATTAGTTTCACTACCAAAAACGATTTCGGAAACACCACAGTTATTTAGTATTGATATCGCACCAAAGCTAAATAAATCAGCATGACTAACCGCATATAAATAAGGCAACTCAATAACAATATCTACACCTGCTGTTAGTGCTAGTTTCGTACGAAGATGTTTATCAATTATAGTAGGTTCACCACGTTGAGAAAAATTGCCACTCATAACCGCTATGATACAATCGTCTTCATTTTGTTTTATCTGCTTTAAATGATATAAGTGACCGTTATGAAAAGGGTTATATTCCACTATGATCCCATATTTTTTCATTTTATCACCAATTTTGATTATAATGATAAATAATCATTATGTAAACATATTTTTTGGAGATAAGGATTAAACTATTAACCGATAATGGTTAAAAAAAGTTGACATTTCATGATAAAAAATATATAATTTTACTGTTGCATAGAGGTGATAATGATGAAATATTATCTTCATGAATTAATTAAACGCGGAAGTACACCTTTTGAGATTGATGAAACCGTTGATTTTTCCAATATCGCATCGCTTCATCATGAAATAAGAAAAATTTCACCCGTTAAAATCACCGGTATTGGCCAATTAACTGGCCAAGATATAGTCTTTAAATTAAATATCTGTTGTGATTTAATATTGCCTTGTGCACTTACATTAGATGATGTAAATTATCACATGGATATTAATACCACGGAATATTTTACATTTAAAGAAACAGCCAAAGAGGAAGACTATGATTATGATATTAATATTGTCAAAGGTCAAGTAATTGAACTTGCTCCTATTATTTGGCAGAATATAATCGTGAATATTCCCTTACGCGTTGTAAGCGAGAATGCTTATGAACGAATGCATAAACATGGTGATAATTGGGAAATCGTAGATAGTAAAAATCAAGATGATTCTATTGATCCACGTTTTTCAATCTTAAAGGATTTATTAAAAAAATAGAGGAGGTGTTTACTGTGGCTGTACCATTTAGACGTACATCAAAAACAGCAAAACGCAAAAGAAGAAGTCATTTAAAACTTGAAATTCCAGGAATGGTAAAATGTCCTAATTGTGGTGAATATGTAAAACCTCATCATGTCTGTGCAGAATGTGGACACTATAATGGAAAAGAAGTTATTTCTCTTGAAGCTGCTTCTAAGTAAACTAATGCGCTTAAGTTTTGAGCGCATTTTTTTATAGTTAAAATGAGTTACTGGAAGAACGAAGGGTTCTTCAACTAAATATTCATATTCTTTATTTATATGCTGATAGTATTAATCATAATAAATTATGGGAGTTAGTTACCATACAAAAAAATAAAGGACTTTATATTTGTTGATAATTGTCGAAATTTTGGGTACAGTTATTAAATCTCAATTCTTGCAATATTCTGTCTAATTATAATATAATTTAGGTAACAACTAAACTTCTGAGGTCAAGACAATGTTAGAAAATAAATTATTAATTTCCATAATCATTCAAACGGTAATTTTAATAATATTTTTAGCTATTACCCATATACTAC
>DATCKO010000150.1:0-7826 GCA_036562215.1 Haloplasmataceae bacterium
GAAGTAGATGTTGTTATTCGACCTGAAGATTTGCAAATAATAAATAAAGATAATGCACCGATAATTGGTGTTGTAGAATCCATTATCTTTAAAGGCGTACATTATGAAATTTGTGTTATTGTTAATGGTAGAGAATATGTCATCCACACAACTAAAACCGCTATAGTAGGTGATATTATAGGTCTAAATGTTAATCCAGAAGATATTCATATTATGAAAAAATCATTAACCGAGGATGAAAACTATGAAGTTGAGTAAAAAATATGCATATCCTTATATTGTTTGGATTATCATTATGATCATTGTTCCAGTATTTCTCGTATTTTATTATAGTATTACTGCTAAAGATAATGGTTTTACACTAGATAATTATGCTAAATTCTTTTCTAAAAACGATTTACTCATATTATATAAATCATTTAAACTAGCTTTCATAACCACAGTTATAACCTTATTATTAGGTTATCCTCTAGCTTATATTATTTCGCATATTCGCGTTAAATACCAAAGCATGACCTTACTATTATTTATCATGCCGATGTGGATAAATATGTTACTAAGGACATATGCTTGGCAAGTAATTTTATCAAGAAATGGCGTATTAAATGGCATACTAGCTTTCTTAAATCTAGGCCAATTAGACTTATTATATACTGAAACTGCTGTAATTATTGGTATGGTCTATAATTTTATACCTTTTATGGTTTTACCTATATATACTTCTATACTAAAAGTCGATAAAAGCCTAATTGATGCAGCTAATGATTTAGGAGCTAATAAATTAAAGGTCTTTATTAAAGTCATTTTACCTCTTACTGTACCGGGAATCATAACGGGTATAATTATGGTCTTTTTGCCAGCTGTATCTAGTTTTACCATTCCTAAGTTACTTGGTGGAGGAGATTACTTACTAATAGGTAGTTATATAGAACAACAATTTATCTCAACTTATAATTGGAACTTTGGTTCAGCGATTTCAATGGTAATTATGTTTTTTATACTATTATCAATCTTTGTCATGAAATATATAGATAAAGATTCTAAGGGGGCATTACCATGGTAAATAAAATCATTTCTAAAGTTTATTTAGTACTTATGTTTACTTTCTTATATGCTCCCATATTTATCTTGATTTTCTTTTCTTTTAATAGTTCTAAATCAATGGGGCATTTTACAGGGTTTTCTTTGAAATGGTATGTAGAGTTATGGAATAATACCCGTTTACATGAAGCTTTCTTTAATACCGTAATTATTGCGGTAATAACAACTATTGTTTCTACTATTTTTGGAACAATTACCGCTATTGGAATATATAATTTATCAAAAAGGGCAAAATCCTTTGTTTTAAACACCAATTATATACCAATTATTAACCCTGATATTGTAACAGCGGTTTCCTTAATGATTTTATATATGAGTATTCAATTGATACTTTCAAAAATTGGTATTGACTTCCAATTAGGTTTCTTCACCATGTTGCTAAGTCATATCGTATTTAGTTTACCATATGTTATATTATCAATATTACCTAGATTATACGCTTTAAATCCTAATATCGTTGAAGTAGCTTTAGATTTAGGAGCAACACCAAATCAAGCTATTCGAAAAGTCGTTATACCAGAGATAATGCCAGGAATCATTGCTGGAGCTTTAATAGCCTTTACCATGAGTATTGATGATTTCGTCATTAGTTACTTCACTACTGGTAATGGAGTTACTAATATTTCTATTGAAATCTATTCCATGGCGAAAAGAAGAATTACACCAGATATAAATGCCTTAGCAAGTATTATGGTTATTCTAGTTATATTTGGTGTTACCTTGTTTAATATCATACAAAATAGAAAAGTAAAGGAGACTAGTAAATGAAAAGTAAGATTTTCGTTTTTTCCATCATAATGGCTATACTTACGATAGCCTTAACCGGATGTACAAAAGAAAAGTTATACGTCTTTAATTGGGGTCAATTTATTGATGAAGATGTCCTAGATATGTTTGAAAAAGAATTTAATGTAGATATTGTATATGATAAGTTTGACTCTAATGAAATGATGTATACCAAATTAAAATCTGGTGGCACAAAATATGATGTCGTTTTCCCTTCTGACTATATGGTGGAGCGAATGATTGAAGAAAATATGTTGCAACCACTTGATAAGGATTTAATTCCGAATTTAGCTAATATTGATGAACGTTTCTTAGAAAAAGCACAAGTCTTTGATCCAGATAATCTATATGCTGTACCTTATTTTTGGGGAACAGTAGGAATTCTTTACGATACTACAAAAGTTACTGAAGTCGTTGACTCTTGGGATATTTTATGGAATAGTAATTATAAAAATAATATCTTTATGTATGATAGTCAACGTGATTCTCTCATGGTAGCTTTAAAGAAATTAGGTTATTCTATGAACACCAAAAATCTAAATGAACTAGAAGAAGCTAAAAATATCTTATTACAGCAAAAATCTCTAGTATACGATTATGTAGGTGATGCTGTTATAGATCGAATGATAAGTGGCGATGCGGCTCTAGCTGTAGTTTATTCTGGTGATGCTGCTTATATTATGAGTGAAAATCCAAATATGGCTTACGCCATACCTAAAGAAGGTACAAACTTTTGGATTGATGCTATGGTAATTCCTAAAAATGCGCGAAACAAAGAATTAGCCAATAAATTTATCAATTTCATGTGTCGAGAAGACATTGCCAAAATGAACACAGAAGAAGTTATGTATTCTTCTCCAATTACTAGTGTTTTTAATGATGTAATTCAAGAAGACTGGGCAAATAATATTGCCTATAATCCAGATAGAATAATTGACGTCTTTGGTGGTAGTATTCAAACCGAAGTGTTTAGACATCCTGGTAATTTTATAGAAACTTATAATAATATTTGGCGTGAAGTATATACTGGAAAAAAATAAAAGAATATGATTCCCTAACATTTAGGGAATCATTTTTTATTTTATAATTGAATATATTAATGTAAAATGTTAGAATTATCTTAATAGTTTATTAGAGGAGGATAATTAGTGAATATTGAAATTCGCAAATTAACAAATGATTTAGTCGAAGATTATATCCATTTTTTTGATATTACACCTCACGATGATATGATTGATGAACATAAGTGTTATTGTGTATGTTGGTGTAACCAAGATTATAAAGGTCAAGATTTTTCTACAGTTGAGAAAAGAAGAGATTTAGCCTATCAATATGTAAAAAATAATAATATTCAAGGTTTACCTTGCTTATTATGATGATAAAGTTGTAGGTTGGTGTAATGCTAATGCAAAACTAGATTGTCTACACTGTATTGGATGGAGGATTATGGATTACGTTCCAATAGATGAGTTAGAAAATAAGATAAAAACCAAATCCATTTTCTGCTTTATGATTGCCAAAGAGATGCAAAGAAAAGGTATTGCCACACTTTTATTAGAGCGTGTGTGTCAAGATGCTTTAAATGAAGGCTTTGATTATGTAGAAGCATACCCATATAAAGCAAATAGTTATCATTCATCAGATTTTGGTGGTTATGTAAAAATGTATGAAAAATTTGGTTTTCAAATTATTAAAGAAACAGATAAAGGAATTGTTATGAGGAAAAAACTAAAATAAAGGTAAATATTTTTACCTTTTTTTATTGCTTATAACTTTTCTTTTTAAATTAGAAAAGTACGACATATATTTAAAATCATATATATATTGTATTTTATTAAGAAAAAGAATATATTTATACTAAAGAATATAAAATGTGAGGGAGAAGTTTATGAGAAAAAAAGCGGAATATCGTAGTGCGATTAGATCACGAAAATTAATTCGTGAAGCTTTTGCTGAACTAATGAATGAAAAACCAATTGATAAGATTACTGTTACAGATATTGTAAATAAGGCTGATATTAATCGAGGGACTTTTTATGCCCATTATGCTGATACGAGAGCTGTTATAGAACAGATTGAAAATGAAATAATTGATAAAATGATTCAAGTAATAAGTGCTTTTCGTTATAAAAGCTTTATTGAAGATCCAAAACCCATTTTGAATATGATTGCTAAATCTATTGAAGAGGAAGAAGAGTATTATAAAAAATTAATAAATGCGCATGGTTCAGAACAATTTATCATTAAACTACGAAAGATACTGATTAAATATTTATTTACTAATAGTGATATTCCTGATGAAGTAAAATCCAGTAAAGAATTTGAAATTAGAGTAAATTTTTTTGCTGGAGGTATGACTACGCTTTATCATTCTTGGTTTTTAGGTGAACTACAAACTAATCTAGTTGATATCACCAATGAAATAGTAAAACAAGTTAAAGCGATGCTTTTCTTACTGGAAAAAAAGATATAATTCATTAGACATTTATAAAAGTTTATGTATAAAAATAGACAATAACCCATTTTTTTGCTTATTGAATTTTTGAACTAAAATCATTATACTAAATATGTAATATTGTACAACTGTTGAATAATGGACATGTGAAGGAGGAGAAGATGAAAGTAATTAATGTTGAACATTTAACTAAGGACTATGGTTTTAACCGTGGTGTTTTTGATATAAGTTTTTCTATCAGTACTGGTGAAGTGTATGGTTTCCTAGGTCCTAATGGAGCTGGTAAATCAACTACAATTAGACATTTAATTGGTTTTTCGAAACCTGATAAAGGAAAAACAGAGATTTACGGATTAGATACTTTTAATCATTATAGCGAAATTCTTGGTAAAGTAGGTTATTTACCGGGGGAAATTGCTTTACCTGATGGTTTAACTGGGTATGAATTCATCGATATGATGAAAAAATTAAGACATGTAAAAGATAATAAAAGAATTGATGATTTAATACAACGCTTTGAAGTCGATCCTAGTGGAGAAACCAAGCGTATGAGTTTTGGTAATAAAAGAAAACTAGCTATTGTAGCTGCTTTTATTCATGACCCAGAAATATTAATTCTTGATGAACCAACTTCAGGATTAGACCCTGTAATGCAAGAAATATTTATCCAATTTATAAAAGAAGAGAAAAATCGAGGTAAAACGGTTTTGCTTTCTAGTCATATCTTTTCTGAAGTAGAAGCGTTATGTAATCGAGTATCAATTATAAAAGAAGGACATATTATAGATGAGTTTTCTATGAGCAAATTAAAACACGCTGATAATAAAGTTTATAAAGTTAAATTGGAAACAGAGGAAGAAGTAAACAAGGTAATAAATAAATTAAATAACGATAAATATGCTCAATGTGATAAACAAGAGGAAAATATCTTATATATACAAATAAATGATAAAGATATAAATCGCTTAATAAATGATTTGTCGATTTATAATGTTTTAGATTTTGCTCATGAAAAACTAACCCTTGAGGAGTATTTCATGCAGTATTATATTGGAGATATGGAATATAAAGGGGTGATTTCATGATAGATATTACTTTAAACAATGTAACCAAAAATTATGGGCAAAATCGTGGCGTTTTTAACATTGATTTTAAAATAAATAAAGGTGAAATATTTGGTTTCGTAGGTACTAATGGAAGTGGTAAGACCACTACTATTAGGCAAATTATGGGATTCATTAAACCAAATGCTGGTAATATTGATATAAGAGGTAAAGATGCCTATAAACAAGCAACAGAAACTAAAGAATATACTGGCTATGTTCCTGGTGAAATTGCTTTTCCTGATTTACGTACAGGTTTTTCTTTTATTAAATCACAAGCAGAGTTTTGGCAGATAAAAGATTTATCATATGTTGATGAATTAATAAAAATTCTCCAAATCGATTTAAGAGCAAATCCTCGTAAAATGAGTAAAGGCATGAAGCAAAAAACAGCAATTATTGCAGCTTTGATGAATGATTCTGATATCTTAATACTTGATGAACCAACTAATGGTCTTGATCCTTTAATGCGAAAGAAGTTTCTAGATATATTAGAAAAGGAAAAAGCAAAAGGCAAAACCATCTTAATTAGTAGTCATGTTTTTCAAGAACTAGAAGAATTATGTGATAAAGTAGCTTTAATAAAAGACGGAAAAATCATTGATATTGTGGCCATGGCTGATATTAGGAATCCTAAAATACGAGAATTTAAAATCGAATTTATGGATAAATTGGAGTTTGACCAATTTAAGAAATTACCATATAAATTTATCCGAATTAAAGAAAACCTAAATCAAGTTATAATTAAAGTAAAAATAGAAGATATTAAGAAATTATTTCAAGATTTATCACCATTTAAACTTAAGTTTATAGCTGAGAATAAATATAATCTGGAAAAATACTTCAAGGAGAAATTTAATCGATTAGTAGAAGGGGATGAAATAGATGATAAGTAAACCTTTGTTAAAGCAATCAATTAAAGCTAATGGTTTATCATGGTTATTAGTAACTATACTGACATCACTAATGTTAGGGATTCTAATAATTGTCCTAGGAAGAATACCAACTAGTGAGATAAGGGATTCATTAACCGATACCTTTATTAAGTCAGAATTAGAAACGCAATTTAAAAGTGGTGCTATTGATGGATATATAGAAACTTATAGTTCTGCAACTATGTTTTATCCTCAAGCTAAGAATATATACGATTTAACAACTTCCACAATTGATACTTATGTATTTATTAAAAATCAAGGAAATCCTTTTGCCAAAGAAACAACAATCGAAATCATTGTTAATCAAGTAAAAGAAGAAGAAAAAGCTCAAGTACGCTTACTTGTTGAGCAAATATTAACAGCTTATACTAGTCAAAGTATTAATGATGAAAATCTGCATGATTTTAAATGTAATCTAGTAATTGACATAATGATAGCTAATGTGGGGGAAGAGATGTCTGAAACCGATAGAAATGCGGTAAGAACTATTTCTAAAGATATCTTGGATATGTATGCTGAAAATAAGAATCTTACTAATGAAAACCTCCAAAATATATCAAGACTTTTTGTCGAAAATGTTTTTTATCAAGGATTAATTAATGACGATTCACCATCTAAAAAAGAGATGTTAGAAAAGTTAGGATTTAAATCCATGATTGAATTGTTAAACTATTATGGTTTTTCTGAAGTTAAAGTTAGTGCAATCATATCTTCTGGTATGACCCAATATATTTCCTTAGTTAATAATAATATGACTAAAGAAGAAGCTAAAGAGGAAGTTGCTAAAAGTTTATTATCACAAATGCCAAAAGATGTAGGTAAATCCTTACAAGAATTAGGTGAATTAAATATTAATAATTTAATAATTGGAACCATTTTTTATAAAATATCTGGTTTATTGCTTCCAATAGTATATACAATCATCACCGCTAATAACTTAATCGTTAATCAAGTTGATAGTGGTTCACTTGCTTATGTATTATCTACACCGACAAAAAGAAATAAAGTTACATTTACTCAAATGATTTATTTAATCGGTTCTTTAGTAGTTATGTATTTTATTATGGGTATAGTAGGTATAGTATCAGCATTTATTGCGGGTGATACTTTTACAATTACGATAAGTGATTTATTATTACTTAATGTTGGTGCATTGGTAACAATGATAGCGATTAGTGGTATTTGTTTCTTAGCTTCAACATGGTTTAATCGTAGCAAATATGCCATGGGAGTAGGTGGAGGATTATCGATGTTTTTCTTAGTAGCAACGATTCTAGGTCTATTTGGTTCATCTAGTATTCCTGAAGCTTTAAAAATAGAAACAATGAATATCTTTAACTATGTAACCATTATTTCACTTTTTAATGCGAATGCGATATTAGAAGGTGGTAAATATTTATATGGATTTTATATCTTATTAATAATTGGCTTAGTAACGTATACTAT
>DATCKO010000002.1:0-4122 GCA_036562215.1 Haloplasmataceae bacterium
ATAGTAGAGAGCATGTTACGATGATGAGAGAAATTATTAATCTTCAGGATAACATGGAAGTAATTGGTTGTACATATGATGGAGTAAGCTTGTTGGAAAAATTAAAAACTACTGAAGTTGATGTGTTGTTGTTGGATATTGTAATGCCTAATTTTGATGGTATTCAAGTTCTTCAAAAATTAGCTAGTGATAAATCTTATAAACAGCCTAAACATATCATTGTTTTCTCTGCATTTAATCAAGATTCCTTACTAGTTAAATCCTCAGAATTAGGTGCTGATTACTTTGTAATGAAGCCATTCAATGTAAATCATATTATTTCCATTATTAATGATTTAGTAAATAATAAAAGTAGTGTATCCAACAAAACAGCAAAAAATAGTGTTTTTCAAATTCAAAGTGATACTCCAACAGACTTAAATACAGAGATAACGGCAATTCTTCATGAAATAGGTGTTCCAGCTCATATTAAAGGCTATTTATATCTTCGTGAGTCCATATTAATGGTTTATAACAATATTGAAATCTTAGGTTCTATAACCAAAGTGTTATATCCTGAAGTAGCAAAGAAATACCGGACTACCTCTTCTAGAGTAGAACGGGCCATTAGACATGCTATCGAAGTAGCCTGGAATAGAGGTAATATTGATGCTATTAGTTCTATTTTTAGTTACACAGTTAGTTTAGCAAAATCTAAACCAACTAATTCAGAGTTTATTGCCATGATTGCCGATCGTTTACGATTAGAACATCGTAAAGCATCTTAATATAGTATATAAATAAAAGCTTTGATAGAGGGTTAAGTTGAATAATAGCTTAATCCTCTTTCTTTTATTCCAAAATATTGTTTCTCTTCAGCAATTTTTGCGCTATAATTAATTTAAGATAATCATGAAAGGAGAAGTATGGTTCGACCATACGAGGTAGGATGGGAGATAATAAACTGAAGAAATCTTGGTGGAAAGAAGTAATTGCTTACCAAATTTATCCAAGGAGTTTTTTTGATAGTAATAATGATGGATGTGGTGATATTAATGGAATTATTGAAAAACTAGATTACTTAAAAGATTTAGGTATTGATCTAGTTTGGATAAGTCCATTTTATGATTCACCAATGGATGATAATGGATATGATATAAGAGATTATTATCAAGTCGCAAAGCAATTTGGTACTTTAGTTGATGTTAAGAATCTTATCAAAGAAGCTCATAAGAGAAATATTAAGGTGATGTTTGATTTAGTCTTAAATCACACATCAGATGAACATCCTTGGTTTATTGAAGCAAGAAAAAGTCGAGATAATGATTACCGTGATTACTATATTTGGTTAGATGGAAGAGTTATTAATGGTAAAATGCTTCCACCTACTAACTGGGGCTCGTTTTTTGGTGGTAGTTGTTTTGAATATGATGAGGTAGCAAATCAGTATTATATGAAAATTTTTGGTAAAAAACAACCTGACTTAAACTGGAAAAATAAAAAAGTACGTGAAGAAATGAAGAAAATTATTAATTGGTGGATTGACCAAGGTGTAGATGGTTTTCGTGTTGATGCCATCTCACATTTAGGGAAAGCAGAGTTTATAGATGCAGAACCAAAATCTAAACAACTAGTCTATGATTTCACCAAATTTAGTAATTTAGAATTAGTCCATGAAGTTTTGAAAGAATTAGGCGAAGAGATATTTTTTAAGCGTAATGTTGCTACTATTGGTGAAGTTGGGGGAAGCCCAACAGTTGAAGAAGCATTTCGTTATATCGCGAGTTCAAATAAAGAGTTAAATATGTTGTTTACTTTTGATCATGTATATTGTAATGAAAACGGAAAAGTAGATTTTAAAAAACTAAAAGAAGCGATTTTTAAGTGGCAAGAAGCTATTCAAAATGATGGATGGATTGGTCTCTATTGGGCTAATCATGATCATCCAAGAGTGTTAAGTTATTATGGTGATGAGCAAAATCCTATTAAAAGTGCCTCGATGTTAGCTACATTAATGTATTTTCTAAAAGGTACACCATTTATTTATAATGGTGAAGAAATTGGTATGACTAACTATCCATTTACTAGTATTAGTGATTTTGATGATGTAAAAATTCGCAATAACTATGAAATCGAAGTCTTAAAGGGAGATTTAACAGAGCAAGCTTTCATCGACAAATATAAATTTACCTCTCGTGATAATGCACGAACTGTTTTTCAGTGGAATAAGAAAGACTATGCTGGTTTTAGTACAGTATTACCAAAATATAAAGTAAATCCTAATTACTTACTTTACAATGTTGAAAAGGAACTACAAGACACAGAATCAATTTTAAAACATTATAAAGCAATTTTAAAACTACGAAAAGAATATCAGGACATTTTTGTTTATGGCTCTACCAACATTAAATTAAGAGACCATGAACAAATTGTGATGTATGAAAGAAAATTTGCAGATACCTGTATTGTGGTAATATGTAATTTCTTTAACAGTAGTATTAATATTAATATAGATTATGAGAAGTTAACAATTCTTTATAGTAACTATAATGAAAGAGAGATTATTAAGAATCATACTTTAAAACCGTATGAGGCCATTGTTTTAAAAGTGGAGGGGTTATAATGTATTTGGTGTTAAAAGAGGAGATAAAGGATGATTTGAATCGCATCTTCGTTTATATTTCAGCAACGATAAGTGACAAAGACACGGTTGAGCAATTATGTGATTATCTAGCAAATAATGATTTTGAATATTATGTATCTTATAAAAATGAGGATTATGTAACGGATGATATGTTTGCGAATTTATGTCGAGAAAAAATTAAAGACTGTTCTTGTGCAATAATGTTTTTAAATAATGATATAATTCAAAATTCATCATTATATAATTTTTTCATTTTTGAAGCAGGACTCCTACAAGGTTATAATAAAGGTTTTTATCCGTTTTTAAACGTAACTAGTCTTTCAGAAATTGATAAATATTTAAATAAAAGTCCAATTCGTAATGTACAAATGACTAATGATATTAAACAGATTTTTTCTGAATTAAATAACTACAATATTCTTGATAAGAATATTTATAAAAATGACCTCGTGGATAAACATTCCAGGAAAAGGATTCGCTACGTAAAATTAGTAGTGATGTTAGAAATAAAATATTTTATCCTAAAAAGTATTTACCAACGTATCGCAGAAATTGCTGATTTAGACAATGAATTTGAAGTATTAAACTTCTTTGAGAAAGATTTAGTTATTGGCGCAAGAGTCATTCGCTTTGGTAGAGAAGATATGTTGAAGGCTGAACGCTACTGGCCATATGAAGATGAAATGGTTTTACTTGAAGAAGACTATCCGAAAAATAATTTAGTAAATCGATTAAAAATTGTTAAGCAAATGGAAAATAGGGGAGAAATAAATGATAATGAAGTATCAGCCATTGCTAAAATAGAGTTTATTGTACCAAATCATGATGTTTTAGGTGTTAGCTTTAAACCATATATTGATTTGAAACAAAGTGTTATTACTCCAAACGATATTATAAGCATTTTAAATAGTAATGATGTTAAAGATCAAGATATTGTGAAAACTAAAATGTCAAATCATTTTCGCTTTTATTTTAACTTAGACTTAAGTGATGAGCAAATGGTCACAGTACTAGGAGAAGATGAACAAAAAAAATATGGTCATAGTTGTAACTATTTGTTTCCAAAATAGGAGGGAACTTATGAGTAAATTTGCGGTTAAGATTAATAAACTAAGTAATAGTGAGCAAAATGAAATAGGTATTTTTTTAAGTTATACCCGACGTAGTGATACTGAGCTTTTTGAGCATTTAGTTAATAAACTAACTACAAATGGGATTAATGTTTTATCTGATAGTAAAATAACATTAGGTAGCGAAGACTTTAGTAAAGAGATAAAAAAAATGTTATCAATGTCAATAGCATCAGTGGTAATTTTACCAACAGATGGCGATTTTTCTCCATGGGTGACCTATGAGATAGCTCTTTTAGAATCTAGTGGTAAGGATATTTATTTATATCAAAAAGAAGCAATTAATTATACATTACCAAGTTATCTCCAAAAATATGAACCAGTAATTAATGAAGAGGACCAATTAATTGAGATATTAAAATCTAATAC
>DATCKO010000008.1:0-4838 GCA_036562215.1 Haloplasmataceae bacterium
TCACTAGCTACATCATTTTGAATAGTATTAAAACTCTTTTGATAATTTTTAGTTTTTTTAGGCTTCATAATATCACTCCTTCTTTTTTTAATATACCCTAAAGAAAAAAATAAAATTATATTAATTAATGGGTTAGAAATGGATATACTAAAAATTAGTAGGTGATAACATGAATAAATTATGCGTATTATGTATCTGTACATATTTATTTTATTATATAGGAACCAATTTACCAATTGCTAATGTCAATTACAAATCTTTATATCAAGAATTTCTTAAGTTAGAAGCCAAATATAATGAAAAATTATTACGAGCACATAATATTAACCCTCAAGAATTACATGAAGCTTGTATAATATATGAAAATTATGATGAGAAAAAAAATTGTTCCAAAAGTTACATAATTGAACACACTAATATGTCAGAAGAAACTTATCAAGATGTCTTTGTACATCCCATCTCATATATTAAAGAATATCTAAATAATTATGAGACTATTAAAGATAAAATCTTTGATATTAATGAGTTAATCGATATGATAAAGAAAGAACTCTATTCATTAGAGTTCTTATAATTTTTCAATATCAACACCTTGATAATAATGATGGATTATTTGTCGGTAATTATAACCTTCTTCACCCATAAAATAAGCTCCATATTGACTTAAACCAACCGCATGTCCCCAACCTCTTTGGTCAACTAATACCTTACCACTTGCAAATCTTATCGTAAAATCAGTAGAACGAAGTCCTAGTTTACTTTTAACATAATTACCAGTAAAAGTTCTTCCTGCTATGTTTATAGTATTAACACTACCATTAGCAGTTCTTGATAAAACAGTTGCTGATAGATTAGAAGTTGATAAACCGAGTCGTGATTGAAACTCACTATTTGTGAATGTACTAGTACGGAAATAATATGGTGATTTGGTATCCCAATGGCTATCAACTGATTGTAAATAATCTAATTTACCACCCCAAACATATTCTGGCCTTTCTGTTCTACCATTACTTGTAGAAAAATACAAAGCATCAATATATTTTCCTTGATATGTTATAACCTCTCCTTTAGTTTCTTTTACCGCTTTTTCGATTAAAGGATAATATTTATTAAAATCTTGTTCTCCCCAAGAATTTTTAATTTGATTTTTATCTAAGTAAACTTGATGACTATCAGTATCAGTTATTGTTTTTCCTTCTTCTACAAACTTAGCCGCATATGTCCGAGCCGTAAGAGCTTGAGCTTTATATGCAGCTTCATTAAAGCCTGCACCTAACTCAGCTGCCACAACTCCTGTTACATAATCCTCAAGTGAGATGTTTTGAATTGTACCATTAGAACGTTTAACCCTTACAGTTATTGTTTTTGTATCTACATCAACATTAGTATTTGAATTAGTAACTGTATTAGGAATAACTAAAGTCTGTCCAGGATGAATAGTATCAGATTTTAAGTTATTGATAGCTTTTAAACTTGAAACAGTGGTATTAAACTCTCTAGCGATTGTCCATAGAGAGTCTCCCGATTTCACTGTATAACTTCTTGGAGTTTTTGCTTGGATAACTTTTAAAGTTTGTCCAGGATATATGGTATCTTTAGTATTATTTAAAGCCTTTAACTCATTAACATCCATCCCATATTTTTGAGCAATTGTCCATAAAGAATCTCCGGCTTTAACGACATAAGTACCAATTTCCGCATTATCTCTTAACATTAAGACTTGACCAGGTTGAATAACATCGGATGTTAAATTATTGATAGCTTTTAACTCACTAACACTTAAACCGTTCTCTTTTGCGATATTCCATAAAGAATCTCCTTTTTCAACAATAACAGTTTGTGTAAGACTTGGACTAATTGCTTCAGCTTTGGCTAATGTCTGAGGTTTCATTCCTAGTGAAAGGGTAGCGACAACTAAAGCTCCTACAAAAACTTTTACTACTTTTCCAGTAAAATTAATACGTTTTTGATTTAGATAATCTTTTACTTGTGTTACTAAATTCTTTTCCCGTGTATCTGGATCATCTCCTAATTCACTCGCAAACTCTTCTAAATTACTATCTAGATATACTAATAAGATTTCTTCGTTATTTTCTTTGATGATGCGATGTCTTATAATCATTCTAATACCTCCTAAATGTTATTATTAACTTATATTTAAAACTCATACTCCACATTTTTATTGACTTTAGGTAAATATTAAAATATACTTATTCTAGCAAAAAGAAGGGATGTGGTTTTATGTCTTCGGAATCGGACAATCCTATTCAAATTATAAATAAAAAAAACATCCCTTTTTCGTGTTAATTTAAAGGTGTTTTTACTTCTTTACATAATAACACTAAAGGGATGGATATAGTAAAGGAGTGAGAATATGTTAGCTATTTACAAAACTAATGAATTAAACCAATTAGAAAAACTAAATGAAATCCAAGAAGGTTCTTGGATTAATCTTGTAAAACCAACTAATGAAGAATTACTTTATGTTACACATCAACTTAATATTGATGATAATGATTTACGTTCTGTATTAGATGCTGAAGAAACCGCTCGAGTTCAAACAGAGGACAATTATACCTTAATTATTGTGGATGTACCAACCATCGAAAAAGATGAGAACTCCGAATTTTTTACTACAATTCCTTTAGGAATTATTGTCACCAATACCAATCACATCATTACCATTTGTCTTAAAGAGCTCCAAATATTAGATTATTTTCGAGAAAACAAAGTTAAGGAATTTTATACTTTTAAAAGAACCCGTTTTATTTACCAGATTTTATTTAAAAATGCAACTTTATTCTTACAATACTTACGATTAATAGATCGACAATCTAATCGGATTGAAAAAGAACTACATAAATCAATGAAAAATAAAGAATTAATCCAATTATTAGATTTAGAAAAATCTTTAGTTTTCTTTACCACTTCACTACGTTCTAATGAAGTTGTTTTGGATAAACTTCATCGAATCGAACATATTAAACATTATCCAGATGATGAAGAATTACTCGAAGATGTTATTATTGAAAATAAACAAGCTATTGAAATGGCTAATATTTATAGTGGAATACTAAGTGGCATGATGGACGCCTTTGCCTCAGTGATATCTAATAACCTTAATATAGTTATGAAGAATTTAACTTCTATTACCATTGTCCTCTCCATTCCAACACTTATTGCTAGTTTATGGGGTATGAATATTCCTCTACCATTTCAAAATTCCCAATATGGCTTATTAATAATAATTATATTATCATTCTCTATTTCACTAATATTAGCTATCTATATGCGTAAAAAGAATTTATTCTAATGATAAAGCACTCCAAAGTTCTACCTTTGGAGTGCTTTTTACTTAGTTTTTACTAAACTAGTAATTGTTTTTTCTTGATTTTGGCTAACTTTTCTTTCTTTCATTAATTTACCTAAGGCTCTTTTAAAAGCAGCTTTACTAATTCCTAATACTTTTTTTATTTCTTCAGGACTTGATGCATCACCTAAAGGCATCTTCCCAAAATGATTATGCAAATAATCTAGAATGGTATCGGAATCATCTTTAAGGGCAATTTCCTTTTGCGGTATTAAAGAGAGATTAATTTCACCATTTTCTTTGACATTAATTACTCGAGCCTCGATTAAACTACCTAAACGTGGTGTCTTTTTATATCCACTGTGATGAATAAAACCTAGATAATTATCGGTAGTAAAGACATTAACCCCTTCATGAACGATTTTAACTACTCGAGCTAATACTTTCTTACCATATAAATCACTCGGTGCTTTTTGGGCGATATCTAAAAATTCATTGCGATTAGCTAATTTTAATAATAGAGCTTTATCGTTATCATTTTCTAGATAAGCATATAATAAATCACCGACTTGTGGCCAAAGCTCCTTATTTAATGGTAAATCATCTTTACTTAGTAAAATATCTTTTCTAATACCAATATCAACAAAAATACCAAAATTAACTACATCGACAACTTCTACCCAATCACAATCAAAAACAGTGATTTTTGGTGTTTCTAATGTCGCAGCTTTTCTTTTTTTATGATCGATATATAAAAATACTTTTACTCTATCACCAATATTTAATTTTCTACCCGCTGTATCATTATAATGGAGTAATATCTCATCTGTCCTATTATCATTACTTAATATATAACCAATATCACTTTCTCGAATTACAATTAATTGACTCATCTTTCCTGCTTCCATTTAATTCACCTCATCTTTAAAAATTATGGACTTGATTAATATAATACTTTATCTCTTCCTTTTTATCAATATTTAAGATCTTACTTAAGAAAATTACTGCTTTTAATATTAAATCCGCTGTCGTAATCAGTACTTCCTCGATATTATTAGTACTAGGTGAATCATCAAAACCCTCAATAGTTCCATCGACTCCACTTAAAAAATAATTAGTGAGTTGGCCAGTGTCAATATGAACATCTCTACATAATAATTTATAAATATAGTAATATTCTAATTCTGAATTCGATTTTAAGGCCATCTCTTTTACATTAATTTTTCTGACCTTTTCAATTCCATACTTTTTCATATTAGTTTCAATTTTTTTCATCTCTTCTTCCACATCCATAATATTATTCTTTGTAACATACTCATAAAAACAATCCCGATTATTATAGATGTCTTGAAGCATATTAATTTTTTTATAATATTCATCTTCAATTAATAATTGAAAAGTTTCTTCAGGATGTAAATAGAGATTTTTTAGAACCCATAATCCTTCTAGAATCGTTCGATTAATACTTCTTGCTTGGGTATCTAATCCATATTGATATAATAATACCACTGTTTGATAAGTATCAAGC
>DATCKO010000023.1:0-1862 GCA_036562215.1 Haloplasmataceae bacterium
TAAAAATTAATTAAATTAATGGATGAGCGATTTACAGCACTTAAAAAAGATTTAAGTTGCTCATAGCTAATATCGAAAGAATCTCCTCTAAAATACTCTATAAGTCTTTCAAGAATAGGGACGATATTGAAAGTTTCTACCTGAGCTTTACGCAATTCTATATCGAATGCATTCAATAGATAATTACACCTTATAAGATTTCCTAAAGTAAAAGCCACGAATATCAACTCCTTTTTGATATAATATTATAAAGAAGATTCTTTAATTTAACTATACACTCAAAATAATCCAATTTGATAAAACAATTAGAACAAAAAGAAGTATCATGAGGACAGGAAGCACAATGCTTGGCATAGATATAATCCCAAAATCTATATGCTTTTTTATACAAAAACTCTAAAGAATCGTAATTAATAGTGGAACTTTCATTAGTTTTTAGAAAAGATATAAAAGAAGATAGAAGAAAAAGACACTTAGGAGTAACGTCATTATCTAAAAACAATTGACCGTGACTTTGTAAAATATCTTGGACTTCAGTTAGAAGCTTCTCTAGTTCAGAAAGATATAAAGTATCCGCCATAATAAACCTCCTTTAATACCAGCGTAGCCAAAGCTACGCTGGTATAGGGAATAATTAAAATTATAAATAACATAACAACTGCCTATCAACTTCTCGCATATAAGATGAAAACATCTTATAAACCTGTTTGAACAAAGGTCCATAAACATTACCAAGAAACTTAGCTCTGTTAACAACCAAAGAACAAGGCTTGTTACACATTACAAAACTTGTCTTTTCAAGAAAGGGTAACTTATCTTGAGGTAACGGAACGCAGTAACTATCGAGAGAGTCAACTTGACTTGTGACCTTAAGACCAGTAATATTGCAAGAACGGTTACTTACGCTATCCATATCCTCACAATAAATTACAAAGAATAAACCATAATCAAGAGTGCCGTCTAATTTAGAGTATTCAGCAATGATAATAGAACCCGGAACAATAGGCATACTAGGACACATAGGCTTTTACCTCCTTATTCTTCATTATTTTCATCATCGCCAGAATTCTGGACATTAATCGAAGTGCGTTTAATGTTAACAACAGTAGAAGTCATCTTACTAAAATACTTTGCATCATTAGGATGCAAAGTTCCATTCTTAAAAGCTTTAACAGCAAGACCCTTCTGTAAAGTAACAGAAGTCTTTAAAAAGCCCTTAGCAGTAGGGCTAAACTTAATGGCTGGGTCAACAACTATCTCGTCTTTTACCTTCTTAGAAACCGTTAAACAGCTGTCTTTATAGTTGCTAACAATACCATCGTATCCGAGAGAATCCAACTCTTGAATACCTACAACCTTAATATTCTGCTCCAAGCTTTCAGCTAAGTCAGAAAAGACATCAATAGTTCGGCGTAGAACATTATAAGCACAAACCTTATCCTCAAAACTAGCATTAGGATTGTTAGCAACAGAAATCGCTTCTTGAAAACTTAACTCCTTACCAGAAACAAACAACTTCAAAGATTTACCCATAACAAAAATCCTCCTCTATTAAAATTTATTTTAATTAAAATTTTCCTAAACGAAAAGAAACTAAAGTATCACCTAAAAACTTAGGTAACAGCTGTAAATCTTTATCGGACGAAAGAATAAAATGATGCTTATACGATTCTTTAACTTCGTCTGTGCATAAGCCTATACCTAAAATTAGAGTTCCTTCCGACAAAATTCTATTAGTTAACTCAGTAAGAGCTTTAACAGAACCACAAGTCAGCCCGTCAGAAAGAACTATCATAAGCCTATCTTTATGACCACACTTCTTAAACTTTTCATAAATATGCTTAATACTAATCTCATCTACA
>DATCKO010000027.1:0-3616 GCA_036562215.1 Haloplasmataceae bacterium
TTAGGTATTCCGATTATCATTTTAATCCTCCGTTACACTACTATATTTCAAGTATTTTCTACTTGATTCACACTTTATATTCTACAATAGAAAGCGCTTTATTTCTAGAGTATTTAAAGAAAATTTACATTAAACTGTAACTACTAGAAATACTACTTCATCTTATCCAAGGCGCTAACCACTCTAGTGATTTATCCCATAATTTTTTCTCAAGTTCTTCATCGTAAGACAGTTTCGAAGACTTCTTAACTTTCTTATGATAGAAATATTCACCTGTTATATTACTTACTTCATTACTGTCAGCTAAATAGATGGGAGTTTTAGCACCTTTCTTAGGAGATGAAAACATCCACTTAAGTCTTTGAAGAAGCCATCTTAATACTTTCCTATCATTATAAATACCTAAATTAGAGATAATAACTCCTGGATGTACGCAATTTACTGTAATTCTTTTATCTATTAATTGTTTTGCTAGATAATGAGTGAATAAAATAACTGCTAGTTTCGCTTGAGCATATGCTTTTAACATTGTAAAATCTTTTTCTAAGTTAATATCATCAAAATGTATTTTCCCAGCACGATGTGCCATCGATGATAAGTTAATAATTCTTCCACCCGGTCTAATTCTATCTAATAATAGATTAGTTAATAAGAATGGTGATAAGTAGTTAACTTGGAAGTGTAATTCAAAATCATCTTTGGTTACTTCTCTTTCGTAAGTCATTACTCCTGCATTATTAATTAACACATCTAAGTAACCAAATTTATTCTTAAACTCCTCACAGAATCTCTTAACATTCGCAAAACTACTTAAATCACATAACATCAAATGTATATTTTCATTTCCTGTTGATTTAATTATCTCCTCTTGTGCTTTTTTCCCCTTTTCCTCATTTCTACATACCATAACGATGGTATGTCCCCTTTTCGCTAGTTCTAAAGCAGTTTCTTTACCTATACCTGAATTACTACCTGTAATAACTATCACTTTTGACATTTCAATTACTCCTTTAGATAAATCTAATCTGATTCAATTATAGCACAATAAATAAAACAAAAAATGGGGCTGTAAAAAAATAATCAGCCCCAAGTGAATAGAAAAAAAGGTGCTTAATTTAGATATTTAAGTCTAGAATTAAGCACCTTTTTTCATTATAATATTTGTTGTTATGAATACAAATATTAAATTAGACAATGACTATTATACACCAATTCAAGTAGTATTACCAGTGGATTATCCAATTCTTATAAAATTTGATGATCCAATTTATACATTTGATGAAGTAATGAAAGGGAGTGACATAAGTAAATATATCAAACCGAAACCCTCATACTGTAAAGGTAGAAAAGGGTTTAATCCAATCACAATGTTAAAGGTAATATTATTTGGATATATGGAGAGAGGGTTCATATCATTAAGGGAATTAGAGACGGCATGTAGATATGATATTCGCTACATGTATTTACTGCGAAATGAGAAAAAAGTACCGACACATCAGACATTTAATAATTTTATCCACAACTATTTAGAAAAGAGTATTGAAGAGATATTTGTGGAAGTAAATGATTATATACTTCCCAAAGAAAATGTAAAACTAGATACTTTACTAATAGATGGGACGAAAATAGAAGCTAATGCGAATAAATATAGTTGGGTATGGAAAGAAAGTTGTATTACGAATCGGAATAAGTTATTTAAGAAGATAAGCATCGAGTTAGAAAAGATGAATGAGATGGTAATCGGATGTTATTTAGCTTATTATGAGGTAAAAGAAGAATATACTATAGAGGAGTTAGAATTAATATTAGCAGATTTTCAAAATAGATTTAACATTGATCCAAGTAAATTTGTAAAGGGAAAAGGTAAACGGAAAACAGAAATTCAAAGAACATATGAAAAGATGGAAAGATATATCAAGAAGTTAAAGGAATATGCAGAACACATAGAGATATGTGGAGAGAAAAGAAACAGTTATTCAAAGACAGATAAAGATGCGACATTTTTCCGTCATAAGAGAGATTATATGGGAAATGATCAATTATTGCCATCATATAATATTCAATTTGGAGTAATAGACGAATATATAGTAGTATGTGATGTATATCAGTATGGAGCTGATTGTGATTGTTTTGAGCCATTGATAGAGAAATTTAAAGAGTATTATGGAAGATATCCAAAGAGACCAGTAGCTGATGCAGGATATGGGAATTATAATAATTACTTATATTGTAAAGAAAAGAATATGGAACTATATATGAAGTTTCCATTGTACAATAAGTTAATTAAAGATAAGAAATACAGGGAAAACCCCTTTAAGGTTCATAATTTCAAGAAGAACGAAAAGGGAGAATTAGTATGTCCGAATAATAAAGTATTTAAACTGGTAAAGAAAAGACTGATAAAAGGCAATAAATACGAAAGAACAGAAGAGATCTATGAATGTGAAGATTGTACAGGATGCCCATATAAAGAGAAATGTTATAATGGTAAGAATAATCGAAAGGTAAACATTAATCAAGAATTAACAGACTTACATCAAGAAGTAATTAAGAACTTAAACAGTGAAGAAGGAAAAGAGTTAAGGAAGTTAAGATCTATTCAAGTAGAAGGGACAATAGGAATACTAAAGCAAGATAGAGGATACAGAAGAATAGTAAGAAGAGGATTAAAGAACGTAAGATTAGAATTATTACTCATATCAATTGGGTATAACTTGTACAAATATCACAATAAGAAGTTAAGAAAGAAACCAACAGTAATACAATAATAATTTAATAAATGATGAATACTTTAAAAAAGAGTTGATAAAGACTCTTATTTTGTCATGCTCGGAAATGGGCGTTTTTTTGTTTTCCACAGGTCATATGGTTTAGAGATATAAATTATCTTTATAAAAACAGAGAAAACCAGCAAAATTGAGCATGAAAAAAAGGAGCTGTAATGAACTCCTTAGTTTTCAGAAGTTATTTTTTTACAGCCCCTTTTTTTTATCTTTTCTTAGAACCAATTCTAATACGTGGATCAATTAATCCATAGGCCAAATCAATAAAGAACATCGCAACTAAACTTACGGAAGTATAGATAAATGTCAACAATAAAATCATGTTATAGTCAAAATTTCCTATTGTTATAGCACTAAAGAATAGTTGACCAGTACCAGGAATGGCATAAATCCGTTCGATGATTAATGAGCCACTAAAGACCGCAAGCATATATGATATGATGGTAGGAATAACAGAAATAATTCCTGATCTTAAACCGTGGCGGATGATAGCTTGGCGTTTAGTTAGTCCTTTAACCCGCGCAAGCATGAAGTGTTCACTAGTAAGAACTTCAGTTAGTTCCCCCCGCACTAACCGTGTAATCATCGCAATTGGTTCCACTGATAAGGCAATTACTGGTAACACTAGACCTGTAATTTGTATAGCTCCTTTAAGATCTTTGGCGGGGTATATCGTGGGTAACCAGTGGAGGGCATATCCAAATACTAGCATTACTATAAACATCATGACAAAACTTGGTAATGACGCAAAGATGACCGTTAAGATGGATATGACATTATCTAGACGTTTATTTTTGTTTATGGATGCCATTATCCCAAGGATAATACCTAAT
>DATCKO010000066.1:0-16002 GCA_036562215.1 Haloplasmataceae bacterium
GTCAATATCTGATAAAATTATTAACTTTTCTTTAATATTATTCAATTAACACAATATTGAGGAGAAGATAATGGAAAATAAAATTACTAAAATACTAGATAAGATTCAATTCTATTATGAAAGTAAAAAATATAAAAAATGTTTAAAATGGGAGAAAAAAATAATCCCCCTCATCAAAAATATGGGTGAATTAGAAGTTAAAACACTGCTTCAACATGGAAAAACCCTTTATCATTTACGTAAATACCGAGAAGCTATTTTCTATCTTAGACAATCGCTAAATATATGTCCAAATGATAATCCACATATTTTATACGAGATTCATTTATATTTATTCAAGTCATACTATGAAGTTAGTGACTATTATAATATAATCACCTTTGGGATAAAGACTGCCCTTTATGAAAATATCGAACCTATAAAAAAAGCGAAAATATTCGCTATTGTAGGAAGATTCTATTATTTACTACATTTATCAAGTAATAAGAAAGGTTATTTAATACGAGGGTTATTTTATAATTCAGAAGCCATAAAATTGTTCCAAGAATTAAACTATACAAAGACAGAAGATTATCTTCTTGCCTTATATGATTCTGGTGATATTTACTATGGCTTAGAAGATTATGATAGTGCTATAAAATATTATGAGTTAATTGAACAGATGTCTGATAATCCTGATTATTTATTTGGTATTTATTGTAACTTAATTGATATCTATAAAGAAAAGGGTTATAAAGATACCATGATGCATTATAAACAAAAACTTAAAAGTCTATATTAAATTTTTACCAGCAACATAACCACTCGACCAAGCCCATTGTAAGTTATATCCACCACAATCGCCATCCACATCGAGAACTTCACCCGCAAAATAAAGATTTTTGATAATTTTGGATTCTAAGGTGTTTTCATCTACTAAAGTAGTATCTATACCACCAATAGTAACTTGCGCATTATTAAAGCCATTTGTATCAATACATTTAAAACGCCAATCTTTTAAAGTTTCAATTAATTTATATTTCTCTTGATATGTTAAACTATCACAACTTTTATGAAGATCATTAATACCACTATCTTTTAAGATAATTGGTATTAATTTTTTATTTATTACACCCACTAAATTTTGCATAATCGATCTATGACCTAATAAACTAAATCTTTCTTCAAATAAATCTCTTAATTCATTTATTGTTTCCTTAGGGAAAAGGTCCAAACTAATTTCAACTGTTTTATTTTCTTCTAAACCGATAGCTGCATAGCGACTACATTGTAAAATGGCAGGACCTGATATTCCATAATCTGTAAATAATACTTCATCAAATTCACTACGTTTCAACTCTTTATTTACATATACTTTAGCTAAAGCATTAAATCTTACACCAGATATGGCTTTTAGATGCTGATATTGCAGCTTTAATTGCACAATTGCTGGTAAAGGTTTAATAATTCGATGTCCTAATTCTTGCATAATACTATAAATACTACCATCTGAACCGGTTTGCGGATTGCACTTACCACCACAAGCAATTAATATTTTCTCAGCTTTAAAGAAGCGATTATTCTCATTACTTGTTTCGATAAGAAATAAATCATCCTTCTTACTAATATTAATTACTTTACTATTAAGATAAACAGGAATATTTCTTTCTTCGATGTTTATTAATAGTGTATCTACGACACTTGAAGCTTGTAAAGATTGAGGATAAAGTCTTCCCTCTTCTAAGCTAATTAATGGTAAACCTAATATTCTAAATAAGTCAATAGTTTCATTTACTGAAAACTGATTAAGAACAGATTTAAAGAAAGCATTATTTTTACTATGATAATTTATATAAGGAGGTTGAATATTTATATTGGAAATATTACATCGACCATTGCCAGTAATAAGTAATTTTTTTGTAATACGATTTTCTCCTTCAATAATCGCAATTTCTCCACCTAAGTCTTTTGCGATTATAGCTGCTAATGTACCAGATGCACCACCACCAATAATAATGGCTTTTGATTTGATCATCTCATATCTCCTTTTTCCTCATAATCTCTTAATAATTTGGCAATTTCAAAATTTTCTATTCCTAATGCATAAAAAATAGCTTTATCACCATTATTATCAACTATATTAACATCAGCACCACATTTTAATAAAGCAGCAACTACCCTAATATCTTGATTTTTTATCGCATGCATTAAGGCTGTCATGCCATTATTATCTTGAATATTGACATCAAAATCAGGATGTTCAAAGATTTTCGCAATATATTTTTTCTTCTGCATATTTAAGGCAATCATTAATAAAGTTAAACCATCTTGATATTGCATATCTAAATCAGCACCATGATTTAATAATAAATCAAATAATTCCAAGTTATCATCAATTAAACTAAGTAACATTAAAGAATTTTGTTCTTTATCTATAGTATTAATCATCGCTTTTCCTGTATTAATCATCTTATAAAGTATCTGATATTCCTGCATTTCATATGCCATCATTAAAGCCGTTTTACCATCATTATTGACTAAATTTAGGTCAATATATGGATAACTTAACAATCTATCCACAATCTCCGTTTGATGATTAATGATAGCTTCCATAAGTACCGTATTACCACGATTATCTTGAGAATTTATATCTATTTTTCGATCTAATAACTCATCAAATAATAACTGATATTCTTTTTGATTTTCCTCTGAATCGTTTAATTGTTGAATGATAGTAAAAAGAATCGTTCTTCCATTCTTATCCTTTAAATTCAAATCACTATCTAAATATAATATTTTGCGAGCTAGTACAAACATACCGAACTCCACACAATACATTAGTAAAGATTTACCCCGAAAATCGGTATTATTTAATAACTCTTTAATTCTAATAATTCTATCAAAGATATATTTATTATTATATTTAATAGAAAAGATAGCAATTAAGAAAGGAATATTGAACTCAGAGTAATCTTCTATGTCACTATACTCTTCTAATAACTCTATTAACTTGTCATTATCTTCTTTCACGAATATTTTATCAATCTTTTCAATGACTTTATTAATGATTATAGAATCAAAGTTTTTACTTCTCGCGATATCAAGAGGGGAAATTTGTTGATAATTTTTAATGAATATATCAGCCCCATGATCAATTAATAATAAGGCAAATTGGGTATCTTCATTATTTAAGGCATAATGTAATATAGTATTTCCATCTTTATCTAAATGATTGATAAAAATATTTTCTTTTAAAAAATATGTACATAAATCTTTACGACCATTGATATAAGCATGGATTAAAACATTTTCTCCTTTTAAATTATAACCTTTAATATCAGCTCCTTTTTCAATTAAGGCATTAAAATACTCTTTATTTGGATTTCTTATAGCATAAAAAACAGCTGATTCTCGATTATTATCAAGGGCATTTAAATCAATATCACTATCTAATAATTTTTTAAATATCTCAAGATTATCATATTGTATAGAAAGCATTAAATAATTTTGATTATTTCCATTTACCCTAGTTATATTAGTACTATACATAATTGCGGCTTCCGCAATGGTATTCTTATGATATCTAATACTTTTTTCTATTACATCCTCATTATCTTTAAATATTTCAGAAAGGTTCATTTTTTTCGCTTTAAGATAAAATATTAGCTTTGGATCATCTTCTTCAAACATTTTTTTGACTTTAGAATTCTTAAACATACTAACTCCTCCTGAAATTATTGTACTTACCTATCATTTTACTTATCGTTTAAGACTAAATCAATAGAATAATGGCTATTATTAATATTTTCTGTTCATAATTGTCATAATTTTTCGCTCCATGTTATAATAAGAGGAAGAATAATTGGGTGGGGATAAGATGGATATAAAAAGTATTTTTTTGGTTTTACGCTTGGTATCATTTTTATCATTCTGTCTCTAATTATAACCATCTATATTAGTAATAAAAGATTCTTAAAGAGATGTCAAAATAGTAATGATGTTAATAACCAAACGATAAAAGATTTAATATACAATAAGCAAAAGCAGATTATTTTCAATCCTAAATTGGGATTTGGTAATAATATGAGCAAATTACAAGTTCTAACTAAGGAATTAATTTATGATATAGCTCAATACTACTATCCTAATAGTAAAAATCCCCATTGGGAAATTACCATTCTTGAAGCAATTGACATGAATGAACGAGTGTTAAATCAACTTTCTAAAATCCTTGATATGAAAGCTATTAGTTTTATTAAGAATTTGCGTATATCACAAATTATTACGATATTAGAAGCAAAGAAAACAATTGAAAATAATAATGTCTTCCAAATAACAAAGAAATATCATCTGAATAAACTCGTAAGTTATGGTTTTACAGCCATAAATATTGCGAATCCTACTTACTGGATTAGAAAACTCATCCTTACTTCGACTTTAGAAACTACGATGCGTGGTATAGCATACCTGATTTTAAATATCGTTGGTGAAGAGGCCATGAAACTTTATAGTAAAAAAATAATAGAAAATAGTGATAAAATATTAGATGTAGAACTGGCAAAATTCATTAAAGAGATTGAACATGCTAAATAGATAGTAAAAAGACGGTTATTTGTTACCGTCTTTTAAATATTTTATCAAATTTATCTAAAGCATAATCTAATTGTTCTTTAGTATGTGTTGCGGTATAACTTGTTCTAAGTAAAGCTTCACCTGGATTTACTGCTGGTGATACAACAGGATTTACATAAACACCTTCATCTAATAGTTGTCTAGCAATTAAGAATGTTTCATAATCACCGTAAGTCATAACAGGTATAATTGGTGTTACGGAATTACCAATATCAATACCTAATTGTTTAAAACCATTACGCATATAATCTGCCATATCCCATAAGTTCTTTACTCTTTCTGGTTCATTTTCTAGTATTCTTAAAGCTTCTAGAGCAGCTGCTGCATTGGCTGGTGAAATCGAAGCACTAAAGATAAATGGACGAGAAACATGTCGCACATAATGTATAACATCATTATTAGCAGCGACAAATCCTCCTAAACTAGCTAGAGATTTACTAAATGTACCAACAATTATATCAACTTTGTCCTCTAGACCATAATACTCAGCTGTACCACGACCATTCTTACCCATGACTCCAACACCATGAGCATCATCAATCATAATACGAGCACCATATTTTTCTGCTAAGCGTACCATTTCTGGTAAATTACAGATATCGCCTTCCATACTGAAGACGCCATCAGAAACAATCAATTTACCAGCTTTTTCAGGAACAGCTTTTAGAGCTCTCTCTAAGTCTTCCATATCATTATGATTGTATTTAACCATTTTCGCAAAGCTCAAACGACAACCATCAACGATACTAGCATGATTTCCACGGTCACTTATAATATAATCATTCCGACCGCAAATTGCTGAAATAATTCCTAGATTAGCTTGGAAACCAGTACTAAAAGCTATAACATCATCTTTATGCAAAAAATTAGCCAATTCCTTTTCTAATTTTATATGTAAATCTAATGTACCATTCAAAAATCTCGAACCAGAACATCCTGTTCCATATTCCCTGACAGCTTTAGCTGCAGCTTCTTTAACACGAGGATCACTAGTTAATCCTAAATAATTATTAGAACCAATCATAATGGTTCTTTTTCCATTAATCAATACTTCTGTATCTTGACCAGAATTTAAAACATGAAAGTATGGGTAAATTCCCGCCTCTATTGCTTTTTTAGCAGTTGTATACTCGTAACACTTTTGAAAAATATCCATGTTCTTCTCCTCTTCCTTTAGTATATTTTCGAAATCACATATTCAATAAATCTACTTGGCAATATACGTTTTAAAAATGCGATTGCTTTATATTGCCAACCCACAACTCTTCTTATTGCTGGGTTCTTCCTTTTTAAAATCTTCTTTAATTCTTTAATAACAATCTCAGGACTTGGTCCTTTTTCTTCTGATGCTATCATTGCATTTACAGCCTTAGTACATCTATCCTTATAAACAGAAGTATTAGAATTCTTAGCATAAATACGTTCAAAATTAGTTTTCATGTCTCCTGGAGCAATCATTGATACTCTAATATTAAATGGTTTTACTTCAATTCTTAATGCTTCAGTCATCGCCTCTAGTGCATATTTACTAGCACTATACATGGATTGATAAGGTATAGAGATAAATCCCGCTACTGAACTAATGTTAACTATCAATCCTTCTTTTTGCTTTCTCATAATGGGCAGTACTTTTCGACAACAGGACATAATACCAAAAAAGTTTGTATCAAAAAGTGCTTTAGCTTCTTCAGTAGAAATATCTTCAACACTTCCTGCTAAACCATAACCAGGGCAATTAATTAATATATGAAGAGCTCCTTCATTATCATATATGTAATTAATAGCTTCTTGAATCGTATCTTCTTTGGTAACATCCAAAGGTATCATGGTTATACCATCAGTAATCGTTCCAAGTACAGCCTTGCGCGATGTTCCATATACACGATATCCAATACTACTAAGATATTTAGCACATGCCTTACCTACTCCTGATGAGGCACCTACAACTAGGGCTGTTTTACCAGATACTTTTAACATAATAACCTCCTTTTCGATAAAGTTACCTCATCGCTTTAGCATTTTATATATTATAACAAATTTTTGACAAGAAAGATATATTAAATTAATATGTATTAATTTTGTGAATAAAAAAGTGAAAAAATAATTAGATATTACATAAAAATCTCATTTTAAAATATAAAAATGAGATTATATTTTTTCTTTTATGATATTAACTACCGTATTGATATCTTCTAAAGTAGTATATTTCCCTAGTGTTATCCTAATTGTTCCGTTGATATACTCCTTAGGTACCTTAATTGCTTGTAAAACATGGCTTGGTTCAATAGAAGAAGAATTACAAGCACTACCTGTAGAAACACAAATACCCGCTTTACTTAGTTCATAACTTAATAGAGAACCATCTAATCCCTTAAAGGAAAGATTTAGATTACCTGGTAGGCGTCTTTCTCCTATTTCTGGACCATTTAATCTCATATTAGGAATGATTCTTTGTAACTTCGAAAGTAATATTTGTGAAAACTCTCTTTCTTTTTTTATGTCATTATCTCTATCCTTAACACTTAATTCTAAAGCCATAGTCATTCCTACTATATAAGCAACATTTTCTGTACCTGCCCGTTTGTTTTTCTCTTGATTACCACCATGAATTAAATTCTCTATTTCTGATTTTTCTCTAATGTATAAAAAACCAATTCCTTTAGGTCCATAGAATTTATGTGCTGATACAGACATTAAATCGATATTAAGTTCATTAACATCTATTGGTATATTAGATATAGCTTGTATGGCATCAGTATGAAAAAGAACTTTATTACTTCTACAAATTGCTCCAATTTCTTTAATATTTTGAATCGTTCCAATCTCATTATTGGCCATCATAACAGAGACTAATAAAGTATTTTCATTTATCGCCTTTTTTAAACTATCGATATTAATGAATCCTTCATTATCAACATCTAAATAATGAACCTTATAACCCATTTTTTCTAAGAAATGACAAGCATTTAAGACCGAATGATGTTCAATTTTGGAGGTAATGATTTCTTTTTTTACGTTAGAAGCAAAAGCTACTCCTTTTATTGCCCAATTATTTGCTTCACTTCCACCAGAGCAAAAATAAATCTCTTCTTTCTTAGCATTAATTATAGAAGCAATCTGTTTTCGACAATTGTTTAAGACTTTTTTATTACTAATACCAAGATCATAGAGAGATGAGGGATTACCATATTCACTTTTAAGATAAGGTAACATGGCTTCAAATACTTCCTCGCGTATATTAGTTGTTGAGGCATAGTCTAAATATATCGTTTTCATAATCACTCCTCATAAAAGATAAAACAATTATCTAAATCAATATTTAAATACTCTAAATCAGCTTTATAATCTTGTAAGTTAACCGTTTTGGATGTTCTTAAATTTGTTTTAGACAATAAATCATCAACAAACAACTTTATGACATATGATTTATGAATAATACATGGGTCATCATCATCAAAAACTTCGATGCTTTTCTTAATAATATATTCTTCTTTAAATGGTAAATCTAGTATATTACCTTGAAAAATAACCTCATTTTCTTTTTTCACTGTAACTTTACCCATTTTATATCATTCCTAACATAATAAATATATAATATACAGCTAAGCCTAAAAAGAGAATACTAGATAATAGTTTTATAATATGCATTTTTTCTCTAATAACATTCGATGTTTCCATTGCAGAACGAGCTTTAATTGTGACAAAGGCTAAAATAATTAATGGTACAACAAACATAATATTATATAGTAGTAGCTTAATTATTCCCATTACTCCACTAGTTTCACTAATCATTAACAAGATTGGTAAATATATTTGTCCAGTACATAAGAACTCTGTAAAGGCGATGATAACAGCCAAAGTAAAACTGATGAAGTAGACAATAATCAAGTTTTTATTTTTCATTTTCTCAGTAAACAGTTTAATTAATTTCTTGTTTAATTTTTGGATTCCTTTAGGTAATTGATTTTTAACTTTTTGATATTCTTTCTTTCGTGTTACTAAAAAATCATGTAAATTAAAAATAAAGAAAAATAATGAAAAAATAATAATGAAAATGTTAAGAATAGTAGATAAACTAGTTGTATAAGGTCTAATCACACTTAAGAACCGTATTAGTACTACTCCTAGTAAGAAATAGGTTATAAAAAGACCGGAAATATAGGAAATCGCAATATTTATCAAGGTTGACTTTTTAGTATTTGATCCTAATACAATGCCTACAAAAAGAATCAACATCGCCATTGCACAAGGATTAACACCATCAATTAATCCTCCTAATAAAATCAAGAAAAATCCCCAAAATCCTTCGAACTCACTAAAATTCACTTCTTCATACTTTACATCTAACAAGGGATTGATACTTAAATCATAGATTTCATCTTGATACTTAATAATATCATCACTATGAAAATACTTACTTCCCACAAAAATCATTGGTGGTGTTGGATAGGTAATACGAATAGATAAAAATTTTTTTGTGTATTGGTATGTATCTGCATAATTATAGAATAAGTTCTCGTTTTCTTTAATTAATGTATCGACTTTTACCACCTTTACACCACGGTCTTCTAAGTCATCAACATATTTATTTTTAATCTGACATTCACTACAACCAGAATCAAAATAAACAACCATTCTAAAACTAACATTTTCTATGGACTTCAATGGATATTGCGCTTTTACGACTATATCATTAACATCTATATTATTATTATCAATTACATAATAATCATTTCCCGCAATAATAATGGGGTTAATAAAATCATCTGTTATATTATAGACATATTGATATTTATAAAAATATTTCTTATTATCAAGTTTTAAAACATTGATTTTCTGAATACTAATACCCTTGCTTGCTATTTCATTTAATTTTTCTCCATCTATTTGCTTTTCATCAGAATATAAATAAACGATTGTTTTAGAACTAATTTCAGCACTAACAGTATTAATATTTAAGATAGTAAATATGGATATCATGATGAAAAATATCAAAAATTTGCGCATTAGTGTCCCTCCGTAATCTATAGTAAATATTATAAACCTTATTAGGCAAAAAATCCATAATATTCAAAATTAAAAAGGCATCAAGCGATACCTTAATAATTAAATGCATCAAAGATTTGTTTAATGATTCTTTGTTCTCGATAATACCCATCTAATAACTTTTCAACGACAATTTTATTACGATGAGTCAAATTAATCAAATCATCAAATTCTTCGATGATTATATGAAGTTGATTATCTTGAACATAAATTGCTAGGCATAAGTTGCGAGTAATCGATTCTTTGTTTAATATATCTATTACACTTGAAGTTAAAAAGTATGAAGAATCTTCAAGTTTCTCTAAGTATAACTCTATATCATTTTCATCAGAATTCTTGATTTTTTTCTTAAGCAAAACATATAAATTTAAATCATTTAATAACTCTTCTTGGAAATTCTCAAATTTTGATATAAGAAACAAAGCTTTACTTGGATAAGATTTATCAAGAGTAAAATGATACCAGTGATAATTTAAACTATCCTTTAAATCTTCATTAAGCTCTTTCTTACCTATTGTATTATAATTTACCTTACTACTAAATATAAGCTCATGAAAACTAAACTCTTTATCATCTAATTTTCCCGTATAATTATACTGTGATTTATATTCAAGGAAATTATTAAATAGTCTTACTTCATCAAGGACATTTTCATCAATCTCTTGGGCATTAAAACAGATGGTCGGATTATCTTTTACAATCAATTTCGGCACAATATCATTTTGAAAATACTCATTTAATTTGACGTAGGATTTTTTGATTAAAATTGTTACCTTATTATCAAATATATATCCCCCAACAATTAAGAAAATCAATAATATTAAAACAATTATCGTATAAACCGTAAAATCGGTATTTGATGTTAAAAATAATATGATGATTAATGATAATATTGATATTAAGGGAATGGCCCATGATAGTAACTCATATTTTTGCTTTTTTCGTAATAATTTACGAAACTCTACATCATTTAAAATCTCTTTCATCGTTACTCCCCCTAGTAGTAAACAAATGAATTATTTTTGAGTTAAATAATTAGAAAGTAAGTTCATTGTAGCAAGACAAGCATCAATATGAGTACGCTCCATACCGTGAGAAGCATGAACACCTGGACCTATTAGACCTGCTTTAATATTATTACCACCTCTTAAGGCTGCTGAAGCGTCACTACCATAATTAGGATAAATATCTACGACATAATTAATTTTTTCTTTCTTCGCAATTTCGACTAATTTACTTGTGATTCCATAATCATATGGTCCTGATGAATCCTTAGCGCATATTGAAACATCATATTCGGTACAAGCTAAATCAAGACCAATGCATCCCATATCAACAGCAATTAATTCATCAATATTATTAGGTATATAACTAGCACCATGACCTACTTCTTCATAAGTAGAAATAATAAACTCAATCGAATTATTTGGCAAGATATTATTATCAATAAACATCTTAAAGACTGTAAAGACAATCGCAACGGAAATTTTATCATCTAAATGACGTGACTTAATGAAACCACTAGGAGTTATTGTAGTTTTGGGATCGATGGCAATAAAATCACCATTACTAATTCCTAAATTTAAAGTATCATTTTTTGATTTCACTACTTCATCTATCCGGATAATTAAATCATCAAATTTCGAACCTTTACTATTTACATCATCAAATACATGAGATGAATAAGATGTTGTTAATATGGTCCCTGTATATTTTTTATTTTCACGTGTATAGATAGTACAATATTCACCAATTAATGAATTAGCTTGATTACCACCAATTGTGGTAACTCGAAGTGTTCCATCGCTATTAATCGAACGCACCATTAATCCTAAAGTATCAACATGTGCGGATAAACCAATAACATAATCAGGATTTTTACCTTTAAAAGTAATTATGGCATTACCTTTTTTTGTTCTTTGACATGGTAAATTTAACTCTTTAGCATAGTTTTCAATTTTAGTAATAATGTTATGACAAAATCCACTTGGACTAGGTGTTAATAATAAATCTTTGGCTATATTATAGAAATATTCTTTATCAAAATTCATATATATCACCTCATTTGTATAGTATATCAATTATATATCATCTAATTGAATAATTCAAATAAAATAAAGAAAAAGAAAGCACACCTATAAGTGTGTTCCCTCAATCAATTCGTTTTATATATACTCCATTATCTTTATCATCATTTTCAAGTTTTACGAGAACTAATTCTTTACGAGAGGTAGGAATATTTTTACCCACATAATCACTTCTAATTGGAAGTTCTCTATGACCTCTATCAATTACGGAAGCTAATTGAATCTCTTTAGGTCGCCCATATCGAATGATTGCATCAAGTGCTGCTCGAACTGAACGACCAGTATATATAACATCATCGACTAAAATCACTTTTTTATTTTCCACAGAAAAATCAATCTTAGAGTTATTTACCTCTTTTTTGGCTGTATCATCACGAAAAGAAGTAATATCAAGTTCACCTAAAGGTAGATTTACACCTTCAATTTGTAGTATATTTTCTTGGATCTTTTTTGCTACTTTTGTACCTTTATTCATAATACCTATTATCACTAGATCATCTGTTCCTTGATTTCTTTCTAATATTTCATGACTTATACGCCTTAACATTCTTGTTAAAGTATTAGCATCTATAATTTGTCGTAATTCACTCAAGACTTATCACCAACTTTTTTTTCATGATAAGCAATTAAATCATACTTATTCACCATATTAGATATTAAAATAATTTCTTCCACTTTTTTTCTTTGTACATTAATATAATCATCATTTTTAATCATTTCCATAATCATTTCTTCAGTATATTCATCATTTACTATAATATACTCATTATCGCGATAAGAATAGTAAACAATATCATCAACCCAGTCACCATTTAAAAACGGAACCACATTATTTTCAATAGAAAAAATATCATTACCTAAAGCAAATTCATTTTTGATTCCTAACATATTTTGTAAAGTTGGACCAACATCAAATTCTCCCATCACTTTAGTAATTTCTTGTGGTTCAAATAGATTTTCCTTAGACCAAATAATAAACGGAACATGTTCAATGATATTTAATTCAAATGATGATATTTCCTTATCAAAAAACTTCTCTAAATCTTCAATAGGAAGCTTAGCAGGATGATCACCATATAATACAATTACTGAATTCTCTAATAAATTACGATTTTCTAATCCCTTTAAAAACTCACCTAAAGCCCAATCAGAATAACGAGTAGAATTAAGATAACGACACATGGTGGTGTTATCAATACCATTTATCTCACAATTTAGTTGTGGTAATTCTGTGCCTAACTCATCTTTAACAATATATTTCTCCATATCATCCCATGGAGTATGGTTAGTTAAGGTAATAAGTGTTGCCCAATAAGGTGATTGGGCTTGGGCTATAAATTCGATTGATTGTTGAAAAAAAGTATAATCATTAATTCCTAACCCTATCGTTTGTTCCTCATCATATTCATAGGACCTGCGTTCATAGAAAGTATCATATCCCATGACTTTATACATATCATCACGATTCCAAAAAGAACCATTATTTCCATGCATATACAAAGTTGTATAACCAATATCTTTTAATAAGCTTTGGGTAGTAACATACTTGTGATCAAAATTGGTCATATACACCGCCCCATTATTCATAGGTAGTAAAGATGTGTTAAAAACAAATTCACTGTCAGCACTAGTACCGATACTATGTTGGGAGTAGAAATTACTAAAATATAAACCTTCCTTAGCTAATTTGTTTAGGTTTGGTGTGACTTCAACTAGATTACCCTCCAAATCATACATTTCCAAGTTTATCACAAAATTTTCGATACTTTCAGCATGAATAACAATGATATTCTTGCCTTCTAAAATACCTGTGTATTGATTAATGGGATGTGGAGTTTTATTTCTTTTTTCAAAATACTTCACAAATTGTAAATATTCATTTTCACTTGGGGTATGCTTGATAAAAACCCCCATAGATTGATAAATATCTAAAACATGATAGTTATATAAACCAAAATCCTGCACAACAATTGGCCGATTCCAAAACTTTTGCGCTTGAGAAAAATTGGCTGGTGCTAACATAAAAATACCTAGAATAAAAACTACAATAGATAAGCGCAAAAAATTTACCCGATTAAATACTCCTTTTTCACTGAATTGAAAATTAGCATCTTGATGCTTACCAAGAAGTATAAGTATAGATATTGCTATCACAAATATTATCCAATATAAGTAATCGAAAAGTGAGATTTTAACCGCTGTCGCATCGGCTACATCGAAAAATAAGCCTAATTGCTTAATATACGATAATGATAAAAAATCATAATAAAACTGATAATATAATATATTACCATAAGTAAGTAGAAAATTAATTCCTGTCATCGTCACAAAATAAATCGTTCTTGATTTTTTAGTCTTTTTCGTATAACTAAAAGCTACAATTAAACAAAACCAAGAAAAATTAAACAAAAGAGACTTTATATTAAAAATAGGCATTTCCGCTCTTACTTTAATACATATATCTGGTATAATAGTTATTATCATAAAAGCTAATAACTGCATATCTTCACTAATAGCAACTATACAACTTTCAATCATAAACATTATACGAGAAATAACTTTCTTAGTAAATTGTGATATATATTTCATCTCAGTCACCTTTTTAAATATTGTTACTGAATTAAATAACATATTCATTATATTTTATTATAACAAATCCCCATAATTTTTGAAATATTTTTCCTGAATTAATTTTTATCGAAAGAGTGAAACTTATGAAAACATTACTAGTAGGCATTAACGCTAAATATATTCATACCAATTTAGCAATTCGCTATCTATATACTTACACTAAAGATGAATTTGATGTATGTTTTATGGAGTTTACGATTAAAAACCCAGTTGATAACATTATATCTGAGATTTTACAACTAAATCCTCAATTAATTGGCTTTAGTTGTTATATCTGGAATATAGAGCTGATTAAAAAAATCATACCGATAATAAAATCTTATAATAAAAATATTAAAATTTTACTAGGCGGTCCTGAAGTAAGCTATGATTGTGAATATTTCTTTAATACTATACCTATCGATTATATTATTGTAAAAGAAGGAGAGTATTCTTTTAAAGCTTTATTAAATGCTTTACAAAACAATTTACCAAAAAATAATATTCCCCAATTATATTATCGTGAAAGCGATAAGATAGTAGCTAATAATAATGAATACACTATTGATTTAAACTGTTTAAAATCCCCTTATCGTCTTGAAGTTGATAAAAAAAACTTACCCAATCGTATACAGTATATTGAGTCGAGTAGAGGTTGCCCTTTTCATTGTAGTTACTGTTTAGCGTCATTAGAAAAACAGGTTCGTTATTTCTCTATAGACTTTATTAAACAAGAACTTCTGTATTTAATGAACAATGGAGCCAAAACTTTTAAATTTCTTGACCGTACTTTTAATATCCGTAAAGACTACGCTTTAAATATCTTTGAATTTATTATTCATAATCATAAATCAGGTTGTATCTTTCAATTTGAAATATCAGGAGAACTCCTAGATGAAGAAATCATCACTTATTTAAATAAAAATGCTCCGAAAAATTTAATTAGATTTGAAATAGGTGTGCAATCCACAAATGAACATACTAATCAATTAGTATTGCGCAAGCAAAATTTTGCAAAGTTAAAACACAATATTGAATTAATACAAAAAGGGGGCATTATTGATCTCCATCTTGATCTCATAGCTGGTCTTCCTAAAGAAAACTATCAATCCTTTATAAAAACCTTTAATGATGTTTTTAGTCTCTTCCCTCATGAATTGCAACTAGGATTCCTAAAAATGTTAAGAGGTACGAAAATTAGAAAAGAAGCAGCAGATTACCAGTATCATTATCAAGAAATAGCTCCCTATGAAGTAATTGCTAATGAAGATTTATCACCTTTTGAGTTGAGTAAAATACATGCTGCAGAAGAAATACTAGAAAAATACTACAATAGTCACCGCTTTGACCAGACAATTACTTACATACTTAAGACCTATTATAAAGATAATTATTATACCTTCTTTGAAACATATGGTTTATTCTATGAAGCGCACTTTTCCAAACAAGATTATCAGGTACATGATTTATGTCTAAGACTTTTAGAGTATCTAAAACATACAGAAATAGATATAAATAATATAGAATCTTTATTAATCTATGATTATCTAAAATTAGCTAAGACAAGACCAAAAATTTGGTATCAAACTAAACTTACTAAAGAAGAAAGACTTGCTCTATTTAAAGACTTTATAAATAATAATCCTAC
>DATCKO010000068.1:0-4240 GCA_036562215.1 Haloplasmataceae bacterium
CATAATAATAGCGACAATTAAGATAGGTAAAGAATAAAAGAATTATAACATAATTATAATAATTAATTAAAAATATAATTAATACAAATGTTATAATAAGTGATAAAAACGTACAAAGTTTTAACACCAAGCGATAGGGAAAAATAAACTGCTTAATGGTCATAATAATTTTTCCCCCATCAAGAGGTAAAATCGGAAGACTATTCATGATTAATACATAAAGAGCGCTACGAACAAGAAGTGGATTGACATTAAAATATAAGAAAACTAAATATAATAATAGACTAGAAAGTGGTCCACTAAGATAAATTAATAATTCTTTATAGTTCTTATCATTTTGACATTTATCAATATGTAAAATACCACCCAAAGGTGATATTTCTAGCATATATATATTTTTTTTCAGACTTTTTATCATGATAAAATGACCTATTTCATGTATTAAAAGACATAAATAGATAGCACTAACTTCATAAAAAAAGCCAGATAATAGACATAACAACAAGTAAATCTCTGTGATTAAATGCAACTTGATTTTCATGATTTATTAATCACATCGATTATATTAAGAGCTTTTTTACCATCTTTAATCGCTAGATAATACTCTCCATCATAATTGGCATTAATTCTTCCTACACCTATTATCTGTCCATAATTAACACTACTATAAATACGTAAATCACTATTATCTAAATAACCGTAGTGATATTCTAAACCATCTTTATCCTGTATCACATAAACCTTACCTAAATCTTCATCATGATATATTTGTATGACTATTCCCTCAACACAAGATAGAATAGGCTCTCCATAATTTGTTTTAATGAGCATTCCTTCATGATATTTTGTAGAGTTATTTAAATCAATAACAACTGCATCAACATTTTTATCTTTATCACTATTAGGGAATAAAACATTAAAATTATCCGTCAAAAAAAGTTTAATCTGCATAAAATTAAGGTTTTGAAAGGTTTTATCATAAATAACATATAGTTTATCACTATTTTTACATATTAACAAAAATAGTAATATGATAATGCTTAATAGGACTTTATTTAAAAAAGAATGAAGTCCTTTCTTTTTCAAATCAATACTCTTATTCTTATATAGATGATAAAATGGAGCCCGATATTTATTTTTTTCAATTATCTTTTTGACCTCTTTATTCATATTATCATCTCCTCATAGGTATCACTAAATAATATGAATAAAAAGGAGTAATTATCATTAAATTTTGACTTTTATAATAATAAATCTAATAAATATTCATCTTTTTTATTAAGTAAATGTGTGGATTTAATAATCCTAATAGTTTGTGATTTACCTCTTATTAAAAGAGTTTCTGTAGTAGCCATATTACCATGTCTTTTAACACCTTGAACTAGATCACCATTAGTAATTCCTGTTAATGAGAAAATAAAATCATCACCACGTATTAAATCATCAATAACTAACTTTTTACCAATTTCTACTCCGATTTTTTCACAACGAATTCTTTCGATTTCTGCTTTCTTATCACAATCTGCTTCTTCAGGATAGACAGTGTTATATGGTACTAATCTTCCTTGCATATTCCCACCTAAAGCTCTGATAGCAGTTGCTAAAAGAACACCTTCAGGGGCACCTCCAACACCATACATGACATCTACTTCACTAAAAGGCATACAAGTAAGTAAACCCATGACGATATCACCTTCACCAGAAGTGAAAACTTTAATGTTCATAGACTTCATTAGATCGATAGCACCTTGATGACGTTTACGGTCTAAAACCGCAACCGTTAAATCAGATAAATCCTTTCCTAATGCTTTAGCAATATTAATTAGATTATCTTTAAGTGGTAAATCAATATCAATGGCATCTTTGGCTGCTTCACTTACGGCTATTTTTTCCATATACATATCTGGAGCTTTTAAAATCAAGCCTTTTTCAGCAGCAGCTAGAACACAAACACCATTATTTTTTCCTTCAGCAACTAATTTTGTTCCATCAATAGGGTCACAGGCAATATCAAGATGCATACCACCTTTTCCGACTTTTTCACCTATATAAAGCATAGGTGCTTCGTCCATTTCACCCTCACCGATAACAATCTCACCATCAAAATCAAGAATATTCATCATATACCGCATAGCTTTAACTGCAGCTTCATCGGCAAGGTTTTTATTATGACGTCCAATATACTTAGAAGCTGCAAGAGCACCTTGCTCAGTAATACGTGAAAATTCAAAAACAATACTTCTCATCTTAAGCATCTTTTATTCTCCTCGCTTTCCAAAAATATACATAACAATTTTATTGTAGCACTTATCTAGATATTAGTAAATCTCAAAAAAATAAATATATAAATATAAATAAAAAAGCCAAACATGGCTTTTATAATGAGATTCGATTATTAATAAAAGATATTACTGGCATTCCTAAAAACATCACACCTAATTCTCCTAATGCTGTAAGCGCCCAAGTTTCAAAAAAAGGAAAACCTAATACGAGATTTAACTCATAAGCAATGATAAACATGTTAACTGAAAAAACAAAAGAGTTAATAATCATTAAAACCCATTTATTATGAACAAATCTACTAATAATAATGGTTATTAGTAAAGAAATTATGGAATGCGCCACACCAAAAAATAAATCATATGGCAATAGAGTCGAGAAGAAGTAATTAGAAATAAACACTCCAATTACAATCCCAAAAAAATATTTCTTATTATAAACGACTAGATGATTAAAGATTTCCGGAATCCGAAACTGAAGATTAGAAAAAGCAATAGGTTGAATAAAGGCTGTAATAGTAACATATAGGGCAGCAAATACCCCATTTAAAGCAATTAACTTAATTTTCAAATTTTTCACTCCTTAGTTTTTTTACGTGGGATGGTTTCGAACCACGGTTGTTAAAACAACAATCCCATTATACACAAGATGACAATAAAAAACAATGCTTATTTTTATTCTCCACATATAAAAGACCTTTATGTACTATGAATAAAGGTCTATTCACGATATTGTTAAATATATTTTTCTTCTCTCAGACTAATATAACCTTCTGTACCAATTATCAAATGGTCTAGTACTTCGATACCTATTAATTCGCCTATTTCTATTAAGCGTTTGGTGATAGTAACATCTTGGGGACTAGGCGTTGGATCACCACTTGATAGCAATAGGTAAGGCTTTGATCTTATCTCTACCTTTTCCCCTGCTCCATACCGGGCATGCGACTTTCATCGCACCCGGCATTCCCTCGTTTAATAACTAAACGACTTAAGGCTATTGCTCCATTCCCATTACAGAAACTTCTTCGCTCCTGCCTTTACTCTCACTATCATAAAAGGTAGTTACCTACCTACCATTTCCTAGAGGGTGTTCTCTCCATGTTGATAGCTTTCCAAGTTCCCTTAACTCTATCAATACTTAACTTAGGTGCTAACTCTTGCCTGGCATATTCAACATCGCCTATAACGATGTATGGAATTTGGTCACCATCAAACTACTCTTCCACTATATGCAAAACGGTTCATTTACAGACATTTAACGCTAGTTCGCAAATACTCACCATATTAAGTTTTTTATGACTCCCGGACTATCAGTTTCATATATAAAACCATAAACAATGGATAACTTTCATCCGTCTTCACCGAGCTTCATACCCTATTATAAACACCTCAAATAGCGCATGTCGGAGTATTAGAGTAGGTATTTCAAGGCGTTACCCTATCATTCTACCTATCAAGTTAAGAGTTCACAACAATATGTTGTGCGTAACCTTTTTTGTTACGAACATGTCGCACGATGGTTATGAACCACAATTATCGAAGCACATCCATGTCTTAAAGCTTCTTTAAATAACTCACGTGGATGCACCAGTGAGCGATTTAAAGAACCGATAAATAATGTTTTTTTGGCTAATATTCGGTTTTTCGTATCTAAGTAAATACCTACAAAATGTTCTTGTTCTAATGACCTAACTTCTTCCGCTATATAATCCACACAATCTATTGGTGTTTTAATCTGCAAACCTCTTTCTAATGTATACTGACTTGCCCTACTTCCTAATTCTAAAGCTGCTAAGATTTGCACCGCTTTTGTTTTACCAACTCCTTTAATCGCTATTAGCTCATCTAGCGTCAGATTTCTTAAAGCATATAGATTAGGATATTTATATAAAATATCTTCAGCAAGATTTATGGCAGATTTACTTTTCGTTCCAGTTCTAAGTAAGATAGCAAGAAGT
>DATCKO010000070.1:0-6845 GCA_036562215.1 Haloplasmataceae bacterium
AAGTTATTGAAGGAGGTAGAATAGCTATTATTCTTTTACCAGCATAATACAAATCAGAAACTAGTTTTACTTGTAAGGTTGATATATTATTGTTAGTTTTGGAATTAAAGTTTATTATAACAACATTGGCATCGACACTATCTGATATTTCATATCCTTTATAATAATCTATAAAGTTAGGAAAATACTTGGCAATTTCGTATTGTATTTCCATTTCTTGATCAACTGTTAAATCATTACCACCAAAAAGGGCTAGACTTACATTATTGGCAAGTGGTAATAAATTGTTTTCATTTTTTAGTAGAACGATATTATTATCTGAAAGAATTTTTACATTTGGCATTGTTGTATTTTGCTTACCTCTCTTTTCGATTTTTACACTTGGATTAATATAACCTATAAATTGAAAAAACCTATTGATTTCTGCATCTATCGCCTTTTCATTCAAAATACTTTGCTTATTAATCGCATTTTCTAAATCAGTTCTATTGGTATACTTATTAGTTATATCACTAAAAAGTGTATAGGCGAGTTGATTGCTTGCATCATTAGATTTCATCAAAATTAACCCTTTAAATTTTAGCTCGTTTCGTAAAATATGACCAAAAGAAGAGTTTTTGTTAATAATTATTCCATCAATTTTACAAGAAACAATTAGGTTAAGCGTATCATATATAAGGGTTGTATTGGATTTTTCATTTACTAAATCTTCTGTTAGTACTCCCATTACAAAAATATTATGTTTGTGAAAAGTTGATATATATTGCTCCACTAACTCCTTATTGTAACCTTTATTATTAATCTTTGGTATAATAAAAGGTGTTAATATGACATTTTTCTTTCTACTATTTACTTCTTTTATTAACTCATTTGTTAGGGAATGTATTAATTCTAAATTTTCTCTATTAGTTTCTTGAGATAATAGTCCCGTAAGTTCATCCCCATACTTTCCCATACCTACTAAATCTTGAAAATGATAGTCGTTCATATTAAGGTCTTTAAACAAATTTTTACTAAACAATAAATCGATCTTTTGATCTAATGTTAAATCGGAAACGATATTTTTTGGCATGTGTTACCTCCCCAAAAACATTATAAATTAAAAAACACTCGATAGCTAAATCAATTAAAATTTGTTATAAATTGACAAAAAGCAACATATTCTTATGAAAAATTATAGCATAGTAGTTTATAGTTTTCTATAGACTAATATCATTTTTCTTGTTTAAGTGATATAATTAGATAAAAGAATTAACTTGAGGAACAAGGTATGAAATATATTTATATGTTAAACTATTCAGATAATTATAAAGACTTATGTAATCTAGAGATGAAGTCTATTTGGGGATTTATTCCTAGTGATAAAACCTTTATTGCTACTAAATATATTAATCCATCAAAAAGTGTTTTTATAAAAGGTTGTATAGCTATAATAGCTGAAGAAAAATCTTTAGAAGAATTGTATGAATCGATAAAAGCTTATCACCTTTTTTTTAATGGTTATAAGATTATTTATATTAAGAGTGATGATGATTTAACATACAAAGATAGATTAAAAGCCTTAAGAATGATAGGCTTTTCTATTGAAGGAGATTTTAAACTTCAAAATCCAGAAATCGAATTAGCTTTTACCAAGTTTAATGATAAATGGGTATTTGGAAAGTATATTAGAAATGATAATGCCTGGATGTTAAGGAAGCAAAAACCATTTAATTATTCATATGCTTTAGATATTATATTAGCGAAAACTATAATAAATATAGCTGTGGAAAATAAATATGATCTTCATGTTGTTGACCCTTGTTGCGGCATCGGTACTGTTATAATAGAAGGAAGATTTAATGGAGTTGATATCAAAGGCTTTGATATCAATCCTAATGTAGTAAGAAAGTGTAACCGTAATCTTTGCTATTTCGGGTTTGAAGGAGATGTTAAAAATCAAAATATAAAGGATATTACTGAACATTTTGATATTGCCATTGTCGATTTACCATATGGTAAGTTTTCTAAAACATCCCTTTCTGAACAAAGATTAATTATTAATAAGACAAGACAAATAGCTAAGAAAGCATTATTTGTAACGATGTCAGAAATGGATGAATTATTTATAAGTGCTGGTTTTACTATAAAAGATAGATGTTATGTTCAAAAAAGAGATCAGTTTAGTCGTTTTATTTCAGTCTGTTACTAAGGAATTTTTTATTTTTGTATGAGATTTCTAAAAGTAAATAGAATATAATTTAGTAGAACTATAGAGTTAGGAGTGGTTATGAATAAAAAACTTTATAAATCTCATACAGATCGCATTTTATTAGGTGTTTGTGGTGGAATAGGTGAATATTTTAATGTAGATGCGACAATTATTCGTTTAATATGGGTCTTTTTTGGTTTAGTTTTTGGTAGTGGCATATTAGCCTATTTAATTTGTGCTTTAATAATCCCTAAAAATAAAAACGTTTAAGTAAGATTTAAGGATTGATGGAATATCAATCCTTATCTTTTTTATTAAATTGACAGATTTTGTCATAGATGATAATATGAAAATAGTCTAGGTCAGTTATATAGTAATAATCTTAGTAGAAGGAGTCTTAATATGATAAACGAAACAAACACAAGAAAAATTGAAATAAAGACCTATATCATACCAATCTTAATTATCACAATTACATTTCTAGTGGTAGGTACTTTAATTATTAATGATTTTTATCGTATGAAGAAAGAATATTATCAATTTGCTGAGCAATTATTAAATTATGTTACTGTATTTGGAATAATAGCTTTGGTAGTTGTATATATATCTTTAATATATATAATAATTATGAACTACAAAAAAAATAAACATTTATTCGCTATTGCTTTTTTTGATATATTAACGGGATTACCAAATTTACAGTTTATGAAACAATATGTGGCTAAGGAAATAGCGAATAATAAACAAGGTAAAAAAGCATTATTATTAATTAACTGTAGTGATTTTAAAGCAATGAACATGGTTTATGGATTTGATCTTAGTGATGAAGTTATTAAGGGTTTGAGTAAAAAAATTAATGAGTTAAAAGATGATAATCATAAGCCTTTTCGCTTTTCTGGTGATCGTTTTGGTCTATATGTTAAAAATTACTATACTAAAGAGAATTTGATTTCCTTAGCAGAGAAGATCTATTCTTTATTTTCTGAACCTTTTAAAAATAAAGATGCTGAACAGTATTATGATTTACGAGTGGGAATTGTTGAAGTAAATGCCACAGATAATGTTGATAGGATATTTATGGATGCTTTAGTAGCACTCAATAATGTTACGAATGATAGTATTTATGCTTTCTTCAATGAAGAAATGGAACAAAGAATAAATCGTCAAGATATGATTGAAAGAGAAATTAGAAATATTATTAATGATAATAATGCTAGTAATAAACTTTATTTAGAGTATCAACCTTTGGCTGATATTAAAACTAATAAAATAGTGGGCTTTGAAGCTCTAGCTCGCTTAAAAACTGATAGTTTTGGTAACATATCTCCTGTGGAATTTATTTCGATTGCGGAGAAGAAGCAATTAATCGTTCCTTTAGGAAATATGATTTTAAGAATGGCTTGTAATTATGTTAAAACTCTAAGACAATTTGGTTATAAAGATGTAAGAGTAGCGGTTAATGTGTCAGGTATTCAACTTTTGCGTAATGATTTTATTGATACAGTATTAAAAATTACTCGTGAAACAGGCATTGATGAAAGTAATTTGGAAATAGAAATAACCGAATCTATATTATTAGATAATTATGAGATGATAAATCGTAAACTAAAACGTCTTCGTGAACATAATATTAAAATTGCTTTAGATGATTTTGGGACGGGATATTCCTCCTTTGCCCGGTTAAGAGATTTAAATATTGATGTTGTGAAAATCGATCGTTATTTTATCAGTAGATTATCACTAGAAGATTCTAAGAACATTATGACTGGCGCGATAATATCTATGGCTCACATGCTTGGTCTACAAGTTGTAGCTGAAGGTGTGGAGGAAGAAGTACAAAGAGAATATCTATTAAATAATAATTGTGATATTATACAAGGTTATTTATTTGGTAAACCTCTACCTCAAGATGAAGCCCTAAAATATCTAAACTAGGAGGACTATTAGATTATGAAACATGAATGGCGAAAATTAGAGAAAGATATTTATTTGCCTAAAACTAAACCAGAACTTATATATATTCCCAAAATGAAATATATCACAATAGAAGGCAAGGGTAATCCTAATGAACCTGAGTTTTCTAAGCGGGTAAGTACATTATACTCTATCGCCTATACAATAAAAATGCTTCCTAAAAAGGGGTTTGTTATCGATGATTATTTTGCGTATACGGTATATCCTCTTGAAGGTCTTTGGGGATTAACAGAAGCGGGTCTTAAGTTAAACTATCTTGATAAGAAGGAATTAGTATATACGATTATGATACGACAACCTGATTTTGTCACAAGAGAAGTGTTTGAAAATGCCTTACAGATGGTTAGAAAAAAACAATTCCTAAACTATTTAGATGAAGTTTCTTTTACAGAAATGGAAGATGGCTTATCTGTACAGATGCTTCATATTGGTGCATATGATGATGAACCAAGAAGCTTTTCTATCATGGATGATTTTTTAATACAAAATAATCTGAAAAGAAGAACCTTTTTCCATAAAGAAATATATCTATCAGACCCAAATAAAGTTGATCAAGATAAACAAAAAACGGTCTTAAGATATATGGTTAATAAATAGTTTTATATTTAGTAATTTTATGATATTATGAAGGTATAATATTATAGAAAGAGGGATAATATGACAATTCTACTATATCAAGGTCATGGTAGTTTTAGAATTACCAGCCAAAATGGATATGTTATTTATGTTGATCCTTTTGCTGGTGAGGGATATGATAAACCTGCTGATTTGATATTAGTTACCCATCAACATTATGATCATAATCAAGTTGATAAAGTTACTAAGAAAGATAGTTGTCAAATTATTCAAAATTTTGATGCTTTAGTCGATGGCCAATATAAAACATTTAAGTTTAACGATATTGAAGTTCAAGCTGTACCAGCATATAATGAAAACCATGATCCTAATGAATGCGTAGGTTACATTATTACTGTTGATGGAATAAAAATATATGCAGCAGGGGATACATCTACTACTAAAGAAATGGCGAAGTTTAAAGATTTGAATCTTGATTATGCACTTCTTCCAATAGATGGAATATTTAATATGGACCCTGTTGAAGCTACTTCATGTGCAAATATAATTGCTCCAAAATATGCCATTCCTTATCACATGAAGCCTAAATATTTATATGATGATGAAATGGCTAATAAATTTACAGCTAAAAATCGTTTGATTATAAAAGCAGGAGAAGAAATATATCTATAATTAAAATGCAAAATAATTATTAGGGTGGATATATAAAAGATTTTATATATCCTTTTTTTATTATATTGACATTTTTTTAATCATAAAATAGAATATAATAGGTGATTGGGGGGGGCTTATGAATATTATAGGTATATCGTCAATAAGTTATATTATTGATGAAAAAGTAAATCTTAGGTTACCATATAGTTATATAAATATTGTGAAAGAATGTGATGGCATACCTTTAGCTATACCTATATTAGAAGAGGAAAAACAGATTGATAAAATATTAAATATTATTTCTGGATTAATTATCCCTGGTGGTGGTGATATCAATCCAAAATTATATAATGAAGAAATATTAGATGTATCGAAGAATATTGATGAATATTTGGATGAATTTCAAATTAAACTTGTCCAAAAAGCTTTAGATAAAGATTTACCAATATTAGGTATCTGTCGGGGGCATCAAATTTTAAATGTTGCTTTATCTGGTTCATTATATCAAGATATAAGTCTATATAAATATAATTCTTCAATAATTCATAATCAAATCGATTATGGATTTCAAGAAAGTGATAAAGTTCATGAGGTTAATTTCATAAAAAACTCACAATTAGAAAAACTATATGGAAATAGACATATGACTAACAGTTTCCATCATCAAATAATTAAGAAGGTCGGAGAAGGTTTAGAAGTAATTGGTTATACCGATGATGGAGTTATTGAAGCTATGATAAGTAAAAATCATTCATTTGTTTTATCAGTACAGTGGCATCCAGAGCGAAATGCTGATGGCATAAAATTATTTAAATTATTTATAGATATGTGTAAGGTGAGTGATAGACATGCAATATAAGGTGGTACCCATGAACAGAATATATGCTAAAGAAATTATATCATGGCGTTATGAAGGGGACTTAGCTATTTATAATTTAGATGATAATGAGGAAACATTAACAGAAATCTTAACAAAAGATTATTATGGAGTAATAGATGGTAAGGAAAACTTAATTGGTTTTTTTTGTACTGGTGATGCTGCAATTGTACCGTATGGTAAACAGTTTAATGTATATGATGATACCAATTTTCTCGATATCAAAATTGGTATAAAACCTGAACTTATTGGTAAAAGAAAGGGATTCCCTTTTGTAAAATTTTGCTTAGATTTTCTGAAAAAGAATGATAAGGTTAGGCAATTTCGTCTTACTGTAGGTGATTTTAATAAAAAAGCAATCAGTGTTTATCATGAAGTTGGTTTTATCATTAGTAATTACTTTCAGTCCGAAAGTGGTTCATATTACTTAGTAATGACTTTGATCGATTAGGAGAATGATTCTCCTTTTTTTTAATTGATAGGTATTTTCAATAAAAGCATTTAATTTCTATAAATATAAATAATATATTGTGTCAATATTAAAATATAGTATAATATTATTCATATATGATG